>CADCPU010000452.1 GCA_902803365.1 Oscillospiraceae bacterium | reverse complement strand
TTGAAGGAGAACGACATCGTCACGGCTATCGACGGCGAAGACATCACGAGCAGCAGCGATCTTAAGAAGATCGTCCTCGGCTCTGAAGTCGGTGACACATTAAAGCTCTCAGTTTACAGACAGGGCGAAGAGATCACGCTCAAGGTCAAGGTAAGCGAGCAAAAGCAGGATGCCATCACAGGTCAGTCAGAAAAGGGTCAGTCAGGACATTCTTCTTCAGGCTGGGGCTTTAAGCCGGGCGACCGTGACAACGAAGATTCCGATGACGACGACAACAGATCCGCTAATCCGTTCAGCGAAGATTTCCCCTGGGAAGAAATAATCCCTTAATCATAACCCCAACTTCATAACAGCATACCCTCCTTTCTTGTAATGTGCTGTGCAAAAAGACCGACTCGGGCCCCGAGTCGGTCTTTTCATGTTTATGGCGTTATATTATTTCTTCGGTAATCTGCGCCGCGGGTCGGGAGGTGTGCGGCACGTTACCTTATCAGGCTTACTTTATTGCTGCAAAACCCTTTTCGAGGTCTGCAATGATATCATCGATATGTTCTGTACCGATGGAGAGACGGATAGTATTTCTGTAGATACCCTGATCTGCGAGTTCCTCATCGGAAAGCTGAGAGTGAGTCGTGGAAGCCGGGTGGATAACAAGACTCTTAACGTCAGCTACGTTAGCAAGAAGTGAGAAGATCTCGAGATTATCGATGAACTTCCAAGCCTCATCCTGGCCGCCCTTGATATCGAACGTAAAGATGGAAGCGCCGCCGTTCGGGAAGTACTTCTTGTAGAGCTCATGATCAGGATGATCAGGGAGCGAAGGATGATTTACCTTCTCTACAAGAGGGTGATCAGCAAGATACTCGACTACCTTCTTTGTGTTCTCTGCATGACGCTCCAGACGGAGTGACAATGTCTCGACACCCTGCAAGAGAAGGAATGCGTTAAATGGCGAGATGCATGCGCCCGTGTCTCTCAAGAGGATCGCTCTGATGTATGTAACAAATGCTGCAGGACCAACTACATCGTAGAAGGATACGCCGTGATAGCTCGGGTTAGGTGCAGCGATGTTCGGATACTTACCGCTTGCGCTCCAGTCAAACTTACCGGACTCAACGATGATGCCGCCGAGTGTCGTTCCGTGACCGCCGATGAACTTAGTAGCGGAATGAACTACGATATCAGCACCGTGCTCGATAGGTCTGATGAGATAAGGAGTACCGAATGTATTGTCGACTACTACAGGAAGTCCGTGTTTGTGTGCGACCTCTGCAATTGCATCGATATCCGGGATATCACTGTTAGGATTGCCGAGCGTCTCAAGGTAGATAGCTCTTGTATTCTCCTTGATGGCACCTTCAACTTCTGCGAGATTATGTGCATCAACGAATGTTGTCTCTACACCGTACTGTGGAAGTGTGTGTGCAAGAAGGTTGTAACTTCCGCCGTAGATCGTCTTCTGTGCTACGATGTGACCGCCGTTTGCTGCGAGAGCCTCGATCGTGTATGTGATGGCAGCGGCTCCGGATGATACTGCAAGTGCTGCGCTTCCGCCTTCGAGTGCTGCAAGTCTCTTCTCGAGAACATCCTGTGTTGAGTTTGTAAGTCTTCCGTAGATGTTACCTGCATCAGCAAGTCCGAATCTGTCAGCTGCGTGCTTGCTGTTGTGGAATACATAAGATGTTGTCTGATAGATCGGTACTGCTCTTGAATCTGTTGCCGGATCTGCCTGTTCCTGTCCTACGTGTAACTGTAAAGTTTCAAATTTCAAATTGCTCATTTTTGTGTTCCTCCGTATTCAACTAATGTTGTGTTTCTTTCATGAGTCCATCATAACCTCACGGAGGCGATTTGAAAAATCAAACGTTTTTATCAGCCATTATAAGCAAAACTTATAACTCTTAAACACCTGCAGCGCAGGCATTTCCACGCACATCCTCTTCTCATCCCGCTCGAAAAAACGATATCACCGTCAGAGTTTCTTCATCATAAGGACCTCAGCCATGAGCGTACCGTCTTTGCACTTTAATGCATTTTCGCGCTTGCCGTATTCGACAAAACCCATCTTCTTATAAAGAGCCAATCCGCGCTCATTCGGCTCTGCGACTTCGAGCTCGACCTGCATCAGATCCGGGCGCGCTTCCTTACCCGCCTTCATGACTTCTTGGAACATAAATGTCCCTATTCCGAGTCCCCAATACTCCTTCAGAAGAGCTATCGCTATATTGGCCCTGTGGCGTGTCTTTATAGAGTCATTCATCATGAGATGACAGTTGCCTGCGACCTTGCCGTCAACCATACATGTAAGGAATACATCATTACCCGATTCCTTCATTCCCGCCAGGTGTCTCTTCTCACCTTCAAGCGTAAATCGCTGCCATTCTTCAGGATATCTTAAGAGGAATTCCGTCTCGGCAGCCGACTTCACAAGATAGTCCAAAAGCGCCTGCGCCTCTTCATCTCCCGGGTGCTTTAAGACACCCGTTCTTCCGTCCCTGAGCTTAAATTCTTTTGTATCGTACAACATAGTTATTTCCATCTTTCTAATATATTAAGTGTAATGGTCCGAGAACGGCCGAGCCTTGATCAAGCTTCAAGGTCGGCCCCTGTAATTCGCTTCTCGTAATTAACGAGCGTCATCAGATCATTTACCGGAATCTCGTCGCCAAACATTACAAATCCGAGCTTCTCGTAGAGGTGGCAGTTGCGCGGCTCCTGCTTGATCGTCGCCAGCTTCCACATGTCGGTCTCTTTCCAATCTCTGAAAAGCTTCCTTATGGTCTTGCCGCCCAATCCCTTATTCTGGAACTCAGGCAGGATAAAGATCGGAGATATCCACAAGATCTTATCGTCTTCACGTCCTCTTTCCCTTACAACGCGCACGGCGCCTGCTTTCGAGCCCTCGAAAACGATATAGTAGAAATGGCTGTTCTCGATCTTATAGAGCACTCTTTCCTTGCTCTCATTTACCGGGGACATATCATCGTGATAGATCTCGTAAAGCGGCATAAATGCATCATATTGCATTTTATGAAGTTCATCGAGATCTTCAGCTTTGACTCTTACCAATTCTACTTGTTCCATTGTTTTTTCCTCCTAACAAAAATACCGTCTATCCGCGCTTCGGATAAACGGTATTGATCTACAAAAACAAGTTAATTCATTCACCCGAGGCATTTATTCACAACCAAATCATAACGCTTAATAATAGCGCCTGCATAAATAATATATGCGTTATACAATTTGGTATTCTGCATTGAATTTATCCTCTCGGTTTATTTTGTTTCAGTGTACGTTTGATATTGTGAATTGTCAACATCAAAATCCGGTCTTTCTTATCTCCTCAACGAGATTCCTTGCATATGTCTCTGTGCCGAGACAGTTCGGATGAAGGTTATCAAGATAGTATTCGGACAGATGCGGAACGAGCTTAAGACCGTCAACGACAGTAACGTTCTTATATCTTCCCGCGATAGCCTTCACCTTCTCGCAGAAGCTGAAGAACACCTCGATCTCCTCCGGATGATCACCGCGCCAGATCGGCGAGATGCAAAGGATCGGGATCTCGGTTCCGTAGATTCCGATAAGTGTCTCATAGTACTCCTCAACATCGGTCATCGTCTCTGTTCCGTACTGATTTGTACCAAGCGCAACGATGATCTTCTCAGGATCATAACCTTCCATCTTCATGAGAGATCTCTTGTCGTAAACATAACCGCCGATGCCCTGATTTACGATATCGTAATTGAGCAGTCTGTTTGCGACGCTGACATATGTCGCAGATGATCTGAGCGGACCGTACCCTTGAGTGATCGAATCGCCCAGCCAGAGCACCTTCGCGTTCTTTGTTGCAGGAGTATAGCTGCCGTTAATATCAAAGTCCTTGATCAGCACAGTTGCATCCGCAGCAAGGTAGATGATAACATTCTTCTCACCTTCAGGAAGCGTCCAAATGAGACGTCCCTCATCCTTCAGATCCTTAACATACTTGATTTCAGTAATAAGTCCGTCGATCGCAAGTTCAAAAGAGTCCTCGGAACCCTTCCAGATTATCTTGTAATCAAAGGAGATCTCCGTCGCATCCGTCCTGATCTCAATTGTCTTCGCAGTGGTCGCATCGCATCTCTCATACCAGAAATCCATCGCGCCCTTAAAGTATTCCATCTGCGCCTTCGAATACTGGAAAGCCTGCAAAAAACCATCCTGCGTCTCCTCAAAGAAATACGCGCCGAAATATATCTTCTTAAGTTCTTCGTTACTAATCTTCATAACATCCTCCATGGGCTTTTCCGTGATTATAACTTTACTGCACGAGCAGCGTCAACTTTAGGGAGTATTTCTTTTCGCACACGGTATGCACGTTTTTTACAACCTTAAGCACTCATTGCCAAAGCCGCCTGAACATTTTTACAACCTTACGGAGTTAAAGACAAAAGGTGAATATTTGATCTACTCCGTAGGGTTGTAAAAAT
>CADCPU010000451.1 GCA_902803365.1 Oscillospiraceae bacterium | reverse complement strand
TTGCCGAGGAGCTGGCTGTCCCAATAGTTGAGATCGTCAACAGAAGGCTTTCTACCGAGGATAGCCTCGAAAGCGTTGATAACGTAATCGTTCAATACAGCATTGGTATCTCTTGCTTCAACGAGCGGGAGGTTACCTACTACGATACCTACTGACTCACAGTACTGCATGCACTCCTGGGAATAAGCTACCTGAGTAAAGAGCAATCTTCTGCTGAGCATATGTGCAGTCATGTGATTGAGCCAGTTGTCAAGCTCGGAATCGCCACCCTCTCTGCCGAGGAATGCTCTGTAGAGGCATGCGATATATTCTCTGTCGCTCAATCCGCGAGCCTTGAACTCAGGACTGTCGAAGAAATTGAATACGAAGTCTACTGCAGAACAGCCGTTAAGGAGCTGCTCCGTCCAGAAGCGAAGTCCGTCGCTGTCTGCATCTCTCTGGAGAACGGACTTATAGATCCTCATTACAAAACCCGTCTTGTCGCTGTAGATATCTACAGGATCGGTGAGTTTGACCTTACCCTGTCTTACGCCGTAGCTCTTGCATATGCCGGTAAACTCGTCAGAGCCCGTGAAGAGTGCGAGCGCCTTTCTTCTGGTCATTCCGGTATCAAGACTGCCAACCCAATAGCTGAGTCCGTCCGGATCGGAGTCACGGTCCATCATTGCATGGTAAAGGATATTTACATACTGCTCGTTTGTGGTTCCCTTGTTCACGAACTCGTCGGAACATACGAAGAACTCTACGAGCTCAGCTGCCGTAAGCTTTCCTCCCGACAGACCCTTGGTCCAGTATTCGTAACCTTCAGGATCGTAATCACGCTCCATTACGGTCTTGTAGACCCTGGCAACAAAGCCTCCGATGCCCTCTTTGTCAGAAGTATCGGCAAATACTGTGCCTGTCTGTATAAGTATGGTAAACGCCAGAACAAAACCTGTGATCATCGCCGCAAGTTTTCTTTTCATATGTCATTCCCTCCGGGAGTTTTTGTAATGATTTAGAAAAATAACACTTAAATGATACCATTTTGCAAAAAATGCGACATATGTTTTATATTGAAATTCTGTTACAATTTGAGTATGCAGACAGAAAGGTGAATTTTTATGCGTTTGGTCGGATTTGTACATTTTCTACAGGATCAACTCAATGACTTTCTCGAGAAGGCTTATCCGGAATCCGGCCGTGTATACGATCCGGAGGGCAAACACAAGCCTCTGACAGACGTTGCAGGAAACTTCAGACATTTCTGGCTCATGATGGATGACGATCAGGAGATAGTCGGAACTATCGCGATCGCAGACCTCGAGTACGATCCCAAGTACGGCAATGTCCTTCACAGGAACGCCGGAGAGATCAAGTACGTTAACCTTCTTAAGGAATATCAGGGTCAGGGACTCGGCAAGAAGATGGTCGGATTTGCTATCGACCAGGCCAAGACATTCGGATATACCTGGCTCTATCTTGATTCCAAATCATCTTTTGAAGCGGCACTTGCGATCTATGAGCAGTACGGCTTTGAGCGCATCTCACGTTATAACGACAATTGGGATGCCGATGTATTTATGCGTCTCAAGCTCTAATCTTCAGAACCGAACTTACCCAATACCGATACGAGCTGGTGTATCTTAAACGCCATCTGCGGTTCAGTCCCGAATCTGTAGAGGGTATTGTTTTTGTCGTAGATCTCAACATTTCTGCCGATCTTCGCGATTATCCCCTTCATTGAAGCAATGTCGAATTCGAGCACGGTCTCTTTTGAGATGCCGTCGATGCTCTTTTTTCTCCATGCCCTTCTGATCTTTTTCTTATGATATACGATACCGTCGGCCGCATCGCAGATGCCGCCCCTGTACACTATCTTGTCTCTCGTGACCGTCAGAGTTCCGCTTCCGACGTGCGCAAAATCAACTTCATCATATGGTCTGAAGAGCTTGCATTCGGTCTCGAGCACGAAGTTCGGATCCTCGGTCTGCTTTTGAGTCAGTTCCTTCTCCCATTCCGTATATTTATGCAGGTCATCAAAAGTAACATCGTCCTTGCCCGCACCCTCGAGAAGTCCCGACTTAAGGTATCTGATGGTATTTGAGCAGTTTTCGCATACTATCGTATCTCCGCCTCTAAAGCGCATCGTAAATTCCCTGCCGCACTTCGGGCATGCATAAGCAACATTCTGAAGGCCTGCGGCAAGATTCCTGTTCCTGTGGGAAGGGTGTGTTTCTCTCGAGTGATCATTCTCGTTATAGTCGATCTCGCGCTGCATGAGCTCATAGATCTCTTCAATGCTCATCTTCTTTATCTGCTCGGCCGGCACGAATGTCTTGAACTTCGCATCGATCCTGCCGATCCTCAAGAAAGACTCACTCCACCTCGGATAAGTAAGATAGGCTCCTCTCGAATCCATAAAGAACAGCGAAGCACCGCTCTTTTTTATGAGCCTTGCTACTCCGTCATCGAACTTTCCGGACTTGCCGTCGATAAATCTCGTCGCCTCAGGGAAGATCGTGAGCACCCCTCCCCTGTTGAGCACCTTGAACATGGCACGAACGGCCGTGGTGTCTCTCGCGAACTGCTTACTCGGGATGATGCCCGCCTCTCTGAACAGTTTGCCCCAGATCTTGTTCCTGAACAGGAATTCACCTGCGGCAAAGTTGACCTTACGTCCCTTGGTAAGTCTCATTACAACAAAAGGATCAAGATAGGACGGATGACTTCCGAGTATGACTATAGGGCCTTCCGCTTCAAGGAACTTCTTATCGGGTTTTGCGTGGATGCCCATCAGGGCAGAAAGGACCGGAACGACCACATAAGTCGCACAGAATGTGTAATAGAACGTACTCGGTACGCATCCTATGTCCGGATCTTTCTTACTCATTTCCGTACCTCGCGAGGACCGTTTCCTTTACAAACGCAAGAATGGTCTCCTTCTCATTATCAAGTTCGCCTTCGATCACCAGATTGAAGATCTCATTAAGGACATTTCCGACCTCGCGACCCTTGGGAACACCGATGTCGATCAGATCGTTTCCGTTGACCTGAAGATCCTTTATCTTGAAGCACTCATTGTCCGCGACGATCTGTTCGATCGTCTTCTCGCGCTGGTCAAGGAGCGCTTCACGCGTCTTTCCGAAGTCAGAATGCGCTCTGATGTCAGCTCTTTGAAGGATCGCGAGCTTACGAAGGAACTCAAGCGAATAACGCGACATGTACTTTTTCACCGTAGCCTTGGACTCCGGGAAGGTGTCGTGATTATAGATGAGCTCGGATATCTCTTCCTTGTCATCATTGGAGAACTTATAGTCGTCAAGGAATCTCTTTGCGATCTTGCAGCTCTCTATGTGATGGAGCTTCATATGTCCGTAGCCGAATTCATCGATCTTGAATACGTCGGGTTTTCCGACATCATGGAGAAGGGCCGCAAAAGCGAGGTTTGCATCACCACTCTCCCTTACTCCTTCTAGAACCGCGAGCGTATGCTCGAGAAGATCCTTATCGTGATACCTGGATTTCTGGTCAAAGTCCTTCATCCTCATAAGTTCAGGAACAAAGACAGACAATACCTCGAGGTACTCCCTTATGACTGAAGCTGCATTTTTTCCGAGAAGGAGCTTTCCGAGTTCTACCCTGATCCTCTCGCCTGATATCTTCTTCAGGAGATCCTTCATCTCGAAAATGCATTTGGAAGTCTCTTCATCGATCCTGAATCCGAGAACGGCAGAAAATCTCAGGGCTCTGAGTATCCTGAGCGCGTCTTCGCCAAACCTCTTTTGAGGCTCACCGCATGTCCTGATGATACCGTTTTCGATATCGCTGACGCCACCCGTGATGTCCTTAACTTCACCATTCTCGTCAAGATAGATGGCATTCATCGTAAAGTCTCGGCGCCAAACGTCCTCTTCAACGTTTCTCGTGAGCGTAACATTCACCGGATGGCGAAGATCTTCATAGTCACCGTCCACCCTGTAAGTCGTGATCTCTACCTGTTCACCCTCAACGATAGCGACGATCGTTCCGTGTTTTTTGGATGTATCTACAGTCTTGATATTCAGTTTTTCCAGGAGCTCCAAGCCCTCATCGGGCATCGCATTCGTTGCAACATCGTAATCGTGAGGCTCTTTTCCCATGATGATGTCACGGGCTGCACCTCCGACGACATAAGCTTCAAATCCCGCCTCTTTGTATGCCCCCAGTACGATCTTAGCATAAGACGGAAGTTCTGCTCTCTTATCCATTCACTGTCACCTCTCAGACGAATACCGCAAGGATCCTGCTCAAGGCCTTCGTATCGATGTCCTTGCTCAAGACAAACATCCTTGCTTCTTTCTCTATCTCTGTCACGAGTGAGTCGATGTCATCCGGATTGATCCTCGGGAGTTCGAGATCCACGGCAACCTTCTGGTCAAGACGCCTTAAGTTGTCGATCAAAGACTCGGCCGCTCCTTCATTGCTCAGACCCTGCGAACAGAAGTGCGAAGCTCTGGCAAGTTCCGCCAAGGCCGCGCATGTATCGGCATTTCCGAGCTGTTCTTCAAGGACCATGAGAAGGATCTTGGTAAGACCCTGACCGTGTGTAACCCCATACTTTCCGATAAGGGTATGCATGATTATATGAGCATAGCCGACACCCGTCTTACGTGTCGACAATCCCGCGTAAAAACCTGCAACGGCGATCTGCTTTCTGAGGAAAGAATCAGTCGTATTGTTACAGAACTTCTCCAGATTCTTGAAGATTATGAGACTTGAATTGATCGCGCTGGCCCTAAACTCCGGAAAGAGCTTTGCAACAGGGCTGATATATGCCTCGATCGTAAGGCAGAGCGCCGTAAACGCAGACGAGACCGCATGTTCGTGAGATATCCTCTCGGAAAGTTCCGTATCGATGACGACCATATGAGGAACAAGATAATTACTCAATACCATGCGCCACTTCTTGTTCACCGTATCGTAGAACTCGGCGCTTGCCGTTGTTGAAGAAGCGCAATTCTCGGTCATGATGGTACACAGAGCCGGTATGTCGTTCGAGAGCTTATTTACTCCCGCAAGCTGAGTAAGGCTCTTGACCGGATTCGTAACGCAAGCCGCAATGAGCTTGCCGCAGTCGATCTCGGAAGTTCCGCCGATCGCGATTATCGTATCACAATTATATTCATGGTATATCTTGAGGCCGGCTTCAATGTCGGTATCGTTGAGCATCTCACCCTGCTCACTGTAAACAAATAGTCTGAATCCCGCATCCGCGAGGCTGTTGGCAAATTCGTCGAAGGGTCTTAGCTTCCTGATCATATCGTTGCAGACAACGAGGATCCTTCTGGTACCCTTGCTCTTGAGCTCATCAGCCAGATGAAGTCTGGCGTCATCCTCGATATAGAAACTCTGGGTATCGACATCGCTCGTTCTAGCGTATTTGACGAACTTATTCTGCTTTGCCATCTTCAGCCTCCCTCAAATTTGGCTTTTATTATAACATCTCTATATTTTTCTAAAAAGTGTGATTTAATATGAAATGGATATATATCAATTAAATGTGACTGTCTAGGGAGGAAGTTATGATAAACAGAAGGGCTCTTATTAAGAATCCCGATACCATTACAGGTGTCTCATTCGAGAATTACACTCTTACGGTTAAGACTTCGGTATGCGCATACTCGAACGGAATAACCACCAAGACCCCAAAGAAGAACGAGGTTCCGGGTCAGATGACGATCCGTTTTTCAGCATACGGTTCAAATGCCATCAAGGTAAAATATACGCACCACAGAACATCAGCTACGACCGACAACCGCTATGTCGACATCAAGCCGTCACAGTCAGGTTCGATCGATGAGAACGAAGATTACATCATCTTCAAGAACAATATGTTCGAGGCCAGGATCTCCAAAGGCAACGTCTTCTCCATCGATTTCTATTACGCAGGCAAGTATCTCACATCTTCAAGAGCCGATAACGGCGGTTCTTCCTACGTGACCGAATCGGGTGTCGCTTCAAACTACAAGGTCGCCACCAGTGCTTACTCATACGAAGCACTCACAACCGAACCTGATGAGCAGCTCTTCGGTCTCGGATCCAACGGCGCCTCCCTGCCCCTCAACGGCAAGGACTTAAAGCTCGAGAACAAGAAGGCCGGCGGTAACGGCACACCTGATTACCAGCACGTTCCTTTCTATATCTCCACCAAGAAATACGGAATATTCCTCAATACGCGTTCCACATCCGAATTCTCCTTCGGTACCGAATATGCATCCGCTGTATCATTCGGAGTTGAAGACGAAGAACTCGAATACGTTATCTTCGCGAGCGAAGATATGCTCAGCGTATTGAACCTTTTCATAAACACTCTCGGAATCTCACGTCCTGTACCTTTCTGGAGCATGGGCACATCCATCCTCCTCACAGACGACAAGACAGTTACGGATGCAGATATCATCAAGTACGTAGACGGTCTTAAGGACTCCGGCATCCAGATCAATGAACTCTGGCTCTCTTATCTCTGGGTAGCTCCGAGCGATCCTCTCGGATTCAGCTTCGATCTGTCGAGATTCCCGGATCCTGCCGTATTCTGCAGAAAGCTTCACGACCGCGGCATCAAAGTCGGCGTATCGATCAACCCGTACATCACTGAGAATTCCGAATTCTATGATGAGTGTCTCGAAAACGACCTTCTCGTCAAGACTTCCGACAACACGCTCTTTATGCGCGACTGTGAATTCGCAGGCGCAACTATCCTCGATCTTACGAACGTAGCTGCAAGATCGTTCATCCAGCAGAGAACGGATGCTCTCCTGAAGCTTGGTATCGATATGGTCGAAGCCGACTTCAGATACACGCTCTTTGACTTCAGGGACGACGAGATCGCATTCTACGACGGAAGCAAACTTTCAGACGTAAACAATACATTCGCATCGCTCTTTAACGAAGCCGTATACGAAGCAGTCTCGAGAGGCAACGGTCTTGCAAATGCAATGGTCATAAGTAACGCCATCTCAATGGGCGCTCAGCTCCATCCTTATACGAACGTTATCCCGGCAAACAACACGTTCGATGCACTCGGATCAACTCTCAAGAGATGTCTCACACTCGGCTTGAGCGGTATGAGCACCGTTAACATCGATACTCCGCTCTTAACTCCGGGCAAGGATGACAAGCTCTTTATGCGCTGGATCCAGCTTGGTTTCCTCGCTCCTCACATGAGGATCACACTCGACATCAAGACACCTCTGTCTTCCTACTCGGGCATCATCGAGACGATCAAGCTCTTCTCCAACTTAAGACACGGAATGCTTCCTTTGTTCTACTCGATCAACTGCGAAGCAACTACACTCGGTACTCCGTCCATGAGACCTCTGTTCCTTGATGCAGAGAACGACCTGTCAGCCAGAAATGCTACGCAGCAGTATATGCTCGGTTCTCAGCTTATGGTCATCCCCGTTACCTGCGAATCAGGAAACGTACACTTCTACGTACCTGCAGGTGTCTGGACAAACCTTCTTACAAGAGAGAAGATCCAGGGTCCGTGCTATAAGACTATCAAGGCTGATTCGAACAACATCCCGATCCTCGTTAAGCCTAACTCCGTCATCGTATCAGGTTCTACAGAAGCAAATATCCATTCGAGCATCCTGAACAACCTGACATTTACGGTATTCGAACTTCAGAACGGTGTTGTCTGTGCTTCAGAAGTATTCTCCGAAGATGCTTCTTCTTCAGGAATAATAAATATTCTTAAATCAGGCAATAAGATCACCGTCAGAACGAGCGGCATCGGTCAGAACAAGAGGATCGTCTTAAACGGCATCAAGAATGTCGTAAGCGTATCAGAGTCCATGCCTAACGTAAACGAATACGGAACTACGATCGATTTCACGGCACAGGAACTCGTTATCACATTGGGGTAATATTACAAAAAAGAACAAATGTCAGGGATGTCCCACTTGGGCGTCCCTGTTTTTTTATGTTCGTCTTTGAACAAACATTCGTGTTTTTTCGTTTTTTCAGACTGTTTTTATACCTTTATACGAACACTTCCGTTCGTTTTTCTTGAAATTTTTGTTCTTTTTTCTCAAATTGTACTATTAATGGAACAATATCTGTGTTATACTCCTGTCATCAAAAAGAAAAACGAACATATGATCGTTGAAGTGAGGTAATAATTATGTCATTGTTGGATCTTTCTTTTTTATTCTTTATGGTAGCTACGCTCATTAAGATCGTTACTGATTTTGAGAAGCATATGAATAGAGAACCTGAGCACGTACCTGCAGCAGTACGCCCTGCTCATCCGGTTACAAGGAGACCTGCAGCAGCAAGAAGGACTGCGATCTCCACGGCTCGCAGAAGCACACGCAGAGCAGCCTGATAATTGATCTAGGGACAACTGATCGGTACTCCTGTTTTCCACCACTACCACTTATACCCGATCGGTCGTTCTCCGGATATAAACAAAAGGGGCTGCATCCTGTTTAAGTTCGCCGTGGATGCAGCCCTATAGTTTATCTTATTAATGTATTATCAGCTGTTCAGGAGCTCCAGATAGATGTTGATACAGAACTTATTATCAACGATAACTGCCTCGATGGAACCGCCCATCAGAAGAACGAGCTTCTTTGTAACTGACAATCCGATACCGGATGAGTTAACGTGACGGGATTTGTCTCCCTTATAGAATCTGTCGAATACCTTGGTGACATCGGCATGCTCGCCGTCAACTATGTCATTTGCGATGGATATCTTTACCTTCTTATTGTCTATCTTCTTAAGTTTTGCAACAAATGTATTTGTTCCGTGAGTCAGACTGTTCTTGATAAGGTTCTGGAATACACGCTTCAAGGCAGCCTCATCCGCAAGAGCATACAGATCTTCGTCTACATCGATATCCGGGGTCATTCCCCTGGTCTCGAAGTCCTCATAGTAGGACAGCAGAGTAGATACGAACACTTCTGAGATCCCCGTCTTTTCCATATCGAGCTTATAGCCCGCATTGTTGATCTTGGTGAACAGGAACATCTCCTCGAGCATATCGCTCAAAGAATCGATCCTTTCCGAGATGATCTTCTTATATCTGTCCTTATCTGCTTCATTATCCGATTCGCACATAAGATCGAAGTAGCCCTTGAGAGAAGTAAGAGGTGTTCTTATATCGTGAGACATACTCGTGATCGTTTCCTTGATCTCGTCATCCTTACGGAAGGTGTCGATCTCACGCGTACGCATCGTAACCAGAAGTCTGTTGATTCCGTCCGTGAGTTTTTTGACGGATCTGGTGGCAGTTCCGATATTGATAGTCATATTAGTCTTGTTGTTGTCATCGATATAACTTACCTGTCTGATAAGTTCATGTATCGAAGACAACACCGAGATAAGATAGAATCCCAATGCGATAATCGTAACAATACAGATAATCAGTGCGATCGTCATTGTTTTTTCTCCTCATATTTTCTTTTGAATAATAAGACTGAAGCTACAAACAGCAGGATACACCTTACTCCCATCATGACAGCCGTTATAATGAAATCGTTAGCATCTGTACCGCCTTCATCGGCTATGAGAACACTCGCTTCCATAAGTTGAAGCGGTGATGCTAACAGATATTTTACGAATTCTATCTTGGTGAATTCTGCCACAAGTCCCGATGCGATATTAAATACTATATCGGATATGACAAATACCATGATACTCGAGAAGCTCCTTCTGCAAAG
>CADCPU010000450.1 GCA_902803365.1 Oscillospiraceae bacterium | reverse complement strand
GCGGTCCTGTTTTTTTTGTGTGGCTGAAAGACTTCATAAAAGATAACCAAGCAGGCTTTGTTATCTGTTTTACATATAATATGTAGTTTTTCTGCCGATGACCTGAAAAACTTACATATAATATGTAACTTTGAAATTTCCTTCCTTAAAACTTACATATAATATGTAGTTTTTCTACCGATGACCTGAAAATCTTACCTATAATATGTAACTTTTGAAATCTCGTCTCCAAAACTTACATATGATATGTAAGTTTTACCCATCATGGATAAGTCTGAATATCTCGACTGAGTGAATTAACCTTTATGGTTAATCCGCACGTTGACAACTCACGGAAAAGGGAGTACTCTCATGAAAAAGAGATACCCCCAGGGGGTATATAAAAACAGCACAGGAGGAACCCGATATGAGCGACAATTGTTCTTGTTGCAGCGGCAGAAAAAAGCTGCGTTCCGATGAGGAGAAGGCAGCTCTTCTTAAGCGCCTCAAGAGGGCCGAGGGACAGATCAGAGGGATCGAGAAGATGGTGGAAGATGATGCGTACTGTCCTGATATCCTTGTGCAGATCTCTGCGGTCACGGCGGCGCTCAACAGCTTTAACAAGGAGCTTTTGGCGTGCCATATAAGGACTTGCGTATCGGATGATATCCGTGCGGGTAAGGATGAGGCTATAGACGAGTTCACCAGACTTATTCAGAAGCTGATGAAATAGAAAGCAGGCAGATAATGGAACAATATGACGTTACGGGAATGAGCTGTGCCGCATGTCAGGCACGAGTTGAGAAGGCGGTCTCGAAGGTGCCGGGTGTTACTTCGGTATCGGTGAGCCTGCTTACAAATTCCATGGGCGTTGAAGGAACATGCAGCAGCGAAGATGTTATCAAGGCTGTGGTGGCCGCAGGTTACGGCGCGGCGGTCAAGAGCGACGGTCAGCAGACGGAAGATCAGCTGAAGGATACAGAGACTCCAAAGCTTAAAAAGCGTCTCATACTGTCAGTCGTGTTCCTGCTTATATTGATGTATATAACGATGGGGCATAATATGCTCGGATTGCCGATCCCTGAATATTTTGAGAATAACCACATAGCGCTTGCGTATGTTCAGATGGTGCTGGCGCTGATCGTTATGAGCATAAACTTCAAGTTCTTTAAGAACGGATTCGGCTCGTTGAGACATCTTGCTCCGAATATGGATACGCTTGTCGCAATGGGGTCATCAGTCTCGTTCGTTTGGAGCATATATGTCATCTTCAAGATGTATGGTGCTGCGGATGCGGAACTGATGGATATCTATCATAATGAACTGTATTTTGAATCAGCGGCAATGATCCCTGCACTCATTACGGTGGGCAAGCTGCTCGAAGCGATGTCTAAGGGCAGGACGACGGATGCACTTAAGGGCCTTATGAAGCTGGCTCCGAAAACAGCCCGCATTGTTACGGACGGAGTCGAGCGTGAGATACGCGCAGAGGACGTTAAGGTGGGCGATATCTTTGTCGTAAGGCCGGGAGACAGCATACCTGTTGACGGCGTGGTAATTGAAGGCGACAGTGCGGTTAATGAGTCTGCTCTTACGGGTGAGTCCGTACCTGCTGATAAGACGGCAGGTGACAGCGTGAATGCTGCGACGATCAATCAGTCAGGCTACCTTAAGTGCAGGGCGACGCAGGTCGGAAAGGATACTGCGATATCGAAGATCATCAAGATGGTATCTGATGCTTCTGCGACAAAGGCACCGATCGCAAGAATTGCGGATAAGGTCTCTGGTGTTTTCGTGCCCGCGGTAATCGGGATCGCTACGGTAGTTACGATAGTTTGGCTCTTGATCGGAAGGGAATTCAGCTTTGCACTTGAGCGCGGAATATCAGTTCTTGTTATCTCATGTCCTTGTGCACTCGGACTTGCGACACCTGTTGCCATTATGGTAGGTAACGGAATGGGTGCAAAAAACGGGATACTCTTTAAGACGAGTGAGGCGCTCGAACTTTTGGGTAAAGCACAGATCGTTGTGCTCGATAAGACGGGAACAATTACATCGGGAAACCCTGTACTAACGGATATAATACCGACCGAAGAAGTTACGGAAAAAGAACTGCTTACGAAGGCTTTTTCGCTCGAGAAAAAGAGCGAGCATCCACTCGCGGGTGCGATAGTTAAGAAGGCGGAAGAAGAGTATATCGAAGCGCTTGAGACGACTGATTTTAAGATCACTTCCGGTAGCGGACTTGAGGCCGTGATCGACGGAAAGAAGATCAGAGGCGGCAACGCGAAGTTCATTGGAACCGGCAATCTCAGCAGCGAAGCAGACAGGCTCGCAGGTGAAGGCAAGACGCCGCTGTTCTTTGAAGAAGACGGACGACTTCTGGGCATCATCGCGGTCGCAGATGAGATAAAAGAAGACTCAGCTTCAGCGATCTTGCAGCTTAAGAAGCAGGGACTTAAAGTCTTCATGCTGACGGGTGATAACGAGCGCACGGCTAACGCGGTCGGTAAGGCTGCGGGAGTTGATAAGGTCATCGCGGGAGTTATGCCGGACGGCAAGGAAGACGTCGTTAAAAAGCTTCAGGAATACGGCAAGGTCATAATGGTAGGCGACGGTATAAATGATGCACCGGCGCTGACGAGAGCAGATATAGGAATCGCGATCGGAGCGGGCACGGATGTTGCGATAGACAGCGCGGATGTCGTTCTCATGAACAGTTCACTGATGGATGTTGCAGCTGCGGTAAGGCTCAGCAGGAAGACTGTCAAGAACATCCATGAGAATCTTTTCTGGGCGTTCTTCTATAACCTCATTTGCATTCCGCTCGCGGCAGGACTTTTTGTTTGGAGGATGAATCCGATGATAGGTGCGGCGGCGATGAGCCTGTCGAGCTTTACGGTCTGCATGAACGCATTAAGGCTCAACCTGTTTAACATGCACGACGCGGACAAAGATAAGAAGATCAAGGGCAATGTCCCTGATGATATAGAGATCAAGATCGAGAGGAGAAATAACATGAAAAAGACATTGAAGATCGAAGGTATGATGTGCGGACACTGCGAAGCAACTGTTAAGAAGGCGCTCGAGGCGTTGGATTTTATCTCATATGCTCAGCCGAACCACGACGAGAATATCTGTGAGATCGAGCTGTCGGGTGAGTTCGATGAGGCGAAGGTAAAGGCAGTCATCGAGGATAAGGACTTTAGCTATATCGGCACAGTTTGATGTATAATTGATGCATTCGAAAACAACGGAGTGCATCTATGAAACATATTCTTATCGTTGACGACGACACATATATCAATGACATGGTAGAGAAAGCTTTGGTATCCGAAGGCTATGAAGTTTCAAAGGCTTATTCGGGTACTGAAGCTCTTCTTTTGCTTAAAACAAGTACGCCCGATCTGGTGCTTCTGGACCTTATGCTCCCGGGTCTTACGGGTGAAGAAGTCCTGCCACTTATCCGGGATATTCCTGTCATCGTCGTAAGCGCCAAGATAGACGTTAAGAACAAGGTCGACCTGCTTCTCGGAGGTGCGGCTGATTACATTACGAAGCCGTTTGAAGTTGAAGAACTCCTCGCGAGGATCCAGGTCCAGCTTCGCATGAGCGAATCAAGGCGCGCACAGGAAGTAAAGACTCTCACTGCAGGCGGCATCACGCTCGATCAGGATCTCATGGAAGCATCAGCAGGCGGTAATTCCGTCACGTTTACAAGGACTGAATGCGCGATATTAAAACTCCTAATGGAGAACGCGGGAAGACCTCTCGGCCGCAATACGATCCTTGAGCGTATAAGCGAGGATACTCCTGATTGTACGGATCGCTCTCTTAAACAACATGTAAGTAATATAAGGAAGAAGCTTCAGACGCTTGATGGTGCGGAACACATCGAAGCAATATACGGCATCGGATTTAAATTCAAATCTTGACGATGTCTTGACTTTTCCTTGTACGAATTCCTGACATTCGTATGGTTTAATCTTCTCAGAATAAAAAAGGAGCGAACGAAAATGGAAAACGTACTTAAGGTAAAGGGAATTACAAAAAGATATCCGGGCTTTACGGCTCTTAATGAAATGAATATGACTATCCCGCGCGGTGCGATCTACGGATTCGTAGGCAAGAACGGCGCAGGTAAGACGACGCTCATCAGGGTCATCACGGGCCTTCAGAAAGCAACTTCAGGTGAATACGAGATCTTCGGTATCTCAAGCGACAGCAAGGACATCCTCAAGGCAAGAAAGAGGATGGGCGCGATAGTCGAGACTCCGGCACTCTTCGGTGACCTCAATGCAGTCGACAATATGAAGCAGCAGTACTTGAATCTCGGTCTTCCTTCATATGACGGCATCAACGAACTCCTGGAACTTGTCGGACTCGGTGACACGGGCAGAAAGAAGGTAAGGAACTTCTCACTCGGTATGAGACAGAGACTCGGCATCGCAGTCGCACTTTGCGGCAAGCCTGACTTCCTGATCCTCGACGAACCGATCAATGGACTTGATCCTCAGGGCATCATCGAGATGCGAGAACTCATCTTGAAGCTCAATCGCGAAAACGGTGTGACGATCCTGATCTCGAGCCACATCCTTGATGAACTCTCAAGACTTGCAACACATTACGGCTTTATCGATAAGGGAAGGATCGTCAAGGAGATGACTTCCGAAGAACTCGAGAAGAGCAGCAGAAAGAGCACGAGACTTAAGGTGAACGATACCAAGGCTCTCGCAAGAACGATGGAAAGACTCGGCTTCGACTATACGGTAATTGACGATAAGACAGCCGACATCTTCTCCGAAGTAAACTTCACGGAACTTGCGATCGAATGCTCGAAGGATGGCTGCAATATCGTCTCCGCTGAAGAGCATGACGAGGAACTCGAAGGATTCTTCATGTCCCTTATCGGAGGTGAGAGAAGTGAATAATCTCATTGCTTCAGATATGAGAAGGATGCTCAAGAGCATGTTCTTCTATATCTTCGCAGTCGCGATCCCGATCGTTATGATACTTGTGGATCTGTTCGGAACACTTGTCGTAAGACTTCTCGATATAGAGTCGCCTGTATACGCTGACGCATTGTTTGCGACTTTTGAAGGCAGATATTCATTCCTGCTTCCTGCAGTGTTCATAGCACTCTTTGTCGGAACTGAATTGGTAACAGGTTGCATAAGAAATAAGATCATATCAGGCAACTCGAGATACTCCTGTTTTCTCTCGTCTTCAGTCTGTATGATACCTGTTGTGGTGGTTGTGCAACTGGTTGCGTTTGGAATATCGCAGATCCTTGGACTTGCTCTGGGTGAGGGCTTTACGGATATAGTCTATATGCTCAAGTTTATGGCTGTATGTACATGCGCCAATATAGTATTGGCAATATTCATGGTTGCGCTGACATACCTTTTCTCGAACTCCAACGGGGCATATGTTGCAGGCGGACTTGTATCTGTAATGATGATCTTCCTTGGCAGTGATGTAATGAGCAAACTCTATCCGGAGGATGGTATCATTAGGATCAGCGGAACAAAGCTTGCAGTATATCAGTTCATCGACAGATATGTGCCGTTCTCTTATCCGATGAATGCAGTTCTTAAAGAGCCTCGCTTTTACATTATCGGCATTGCCGCCACACTCGTTATCGCACTTTTGATCGGCGGCGTTTTTACTCGAAAGGATATGAAATGATATGAATACATTAGTAAAGGCAAACATGATGAGGATGTTCAAGCACATCTTCTTTATCCCGGGACTTATCCTGGCATTCCTGATCACGATCTTTGTCGTAAGGCTCAAGATCGCAGATCCTGACGTAGCCGAGTATTGGCACAGAACTGCATCTCTCGGTATCGCGGCTTTCTCATCTTTCTTTATCCCGTTCTTCCTCGGCTGTGAGTATAAGGACGGCGCGATGAGAAACAAGGTCATCGCGGGAAGAAAGCAGTCGACGGTCTATATGGCTGATCTTATCTCCGCACTTCTCGGCACGACGATCATGGTTGTTGTATGGCTTGCCGCAGGGATCATCGGACTGGTTAGCGGCGGTGCTCCTATCGGTATCGGATTTATACAAAACTCTGCAATGATCCTTATGTTAAATCTCTTTTACACAGCGATCATCGTTTGGTTCAGCTTGAGGATCAAGAAGATGGTCCTCTCTTCGATCATCAGCATCCTGTTCTTTATAGTCTCTTACTTCTCGGGCGTCACGGCATTCAGCATCAATATGCTTTCAGGTAACAGCGTAACTGCGGTTGCTGAGAATCTTTTCCCGCTCGGCCAGTGGTTCGGTATAATGAACATGGACGACAGCGTTCCGTTCTATGTAAGGATCGCGATCTCCATAGCGTTGTTGATCGTCGTAACATTGATCGGCAAGTTCAAGATCAATAAGCGCGCACTTGTTTAAAGGAGAAAACAATAAATGCTCATCGCACTTTGTATCTGTATAGTAATAATCCTTCTGCTGCTCATGAAGATAATAGTAATGAAAAGATCTGCAGCTGAGATAGCCGAGAAATATAAGGAGATAACGAGTACCGATACAAACGCGATAATCGGCATTAAGTCGCGTGACAAAGACATGATGCGCCTCGCAGCCGAGCTCAACAATACACTCGTAAATGTCCGCAGTGCTTATCACCGCTATAGTGAAGGTGATATGGAGATGAAGATGGCAATAACGAATATCTCACATGACCTGAGAACGCCCTTGACGGCGATCTTAGGTCATCTTGCGCTCTTGAAAAAAGAGGATAAGTCGCCTGAGGTCAATAAGACGCTCGATATCATCGAAGACCGAGCGCAGTACATGAAGAAATTAACTGAAGAGCTTTTCGAATACTCGGTGATCCTGTCTTCCGACGGTGAAGCACCAAAAGAGAATGTCATGATCAATCAGGTCCTCGAAGATTCTCTCATGAATCACTATGCCGCTCTCACTCAGAAAGGCATCGAGCCTGAAGTCGATATTACGGAAGAGCAGGTTATAAGGAACGTCAACCGTCAGCAGGTCGACAGGATCTTCTCAAATCTCATGAGCAATGCGCTTAAGTACAGCGGCGGCGACTTAAAGATAAGCCTTACCCCGGACGGCAAAGTGACATTTACCAATAAGGCCCCGGGACTTACCAAGCTT
>CADCPU010000449.1 GCA_902803365.1 Oscillospiraceae bacterium | reverse complement strand
CGGCGGCGGACGTTCCGCATACTATCTGGCCGACGAGCTCCTCAAGAACGGCATCAACGTCAAGATCATCGAGAGCGACAGGGCAAGATGCGAAAAGCTCGGAACGCTCCTTCCGAAGGCAGTCGTCATCAACGGCGACGGCGTAGACCAGGATATCCTGAAGGAAGAGGGCATCGAGTCCTGCGAATCTTTCGTACCTCTTACGGGTATCGACGAAGAGAACATCATGCTGACTCTCTATGCCAAGCAGGTATCCAACGCCAAGGTCATCACCAAGATCAACAGGATCGGATTTACTGACGTTATCTCGAGTCTTGACCTCGGAAGCGTTATCTACCCGAAGTACATAACATCAGAGGCCATCATCGCTTACGTAAGAGCTAAGAAGGCCTCCATCGGAAATAACATCGAGACACTGTATCACCTCTTCGATTCGAGAGTCGAGGCCATCGAGTTCTCCGTCTCCGACACATCCGAAGTGACCGGCAAGACCCTTAAGAACCTCCAGCTCAAGGATAATCTCCTGATCGCACTCATCTCGAGAGGCCATGAGGTCATCATCCCTACAGGTAACGACGAGATCCTTGACGGCGATCATGTCACGATAGTTACGACACATACCGGATTTACGGATATCCGCGATATCTTGAGGTAAGAGGCCCCGCGTATGAATAACAGGATGATAATAAACATACTCGGTCACGTCCTGAGGCTCGAGGCAGCCTTCATGGCACTCCCGATCATCGTAGGTCTCGTCAACCGCGAGAGCCAGATCTGGAGTTTCCTTTTGACATCCGCGATCCTCTTTATCGTGAGCGTCCCAACCTTCTTCATCAAACCGAGGAATACCGTCTTCTATCTTAAGGAAGGCTGTGTCGCAACGGCTTTGAGCTGGATACTCATGAGTTTGGGCGGCGCTCTGCCGTTTGTATTGAGCGGCTCTATCCCCGATTTTACAGATGCGCTCTTTGAGACCGTATCAGGCTTTACCACGACAGGTGCGAGCATCCTGCCTGAGGTCGAGTCCATGCCTCGCTGCTGCCTTTTCTGGAGAAGCTTTACTCACTGGATCGGCGGTATGGGCGTTCTCGTATTCCTCCTCGCCATCGTTCCGATGAGCGGAGGATCGCACATCAACCTCATGAGAGCAGAAAGCCCGGGACCTTCCGTAGGCAAGTTCGTTCCTAAGGTCAGGCACACTGCCCGCCTTCTCTACATAATCTATTTTTTCATGACCGTCCTTGAGATCCTTCTTCTCATGGCAGGCGGCATGGGATTCTTGGACAGCACAATGACGGCATTCGGTACCGCAGGTACCGGCGGCTTCGGTGTGCGCAACGACAGTTTCATGAGCTTTTCACCTTACATCCAGTGGGTCGTCGCGATCTTCATGATACTGTTCGGACTTAACTTCAATATCTACTACCTGCTCCTTTTCGGACACTTCAAGAAGGCCTTCTCACTCGAGGAGATCCGTTACTACCTGCTCCTTATAATCGCCTCCGTCGTCGTTATCTTCCTTAACATCAGAGAGATGTTCCCGACTGACGGTCAAGCCGTAACGCATTCGGTCTTCCAGGTCGCATCGATCATCTCGTCCACGGGTTATTCGTCGGCCGACTTCGACGTCTGGCCTAACATCTGCCGTGTCGTATTGATCATCCTCATGTTCGTCGGCGCCTGCGCAGGCTCCACGGGCGGCGGTATCAAGGTCTCGAGATTCGTTGTCCTCATCAAGACGATCGGCAAGGAGCTTAAGAACTACATCCACCCTAAGCGTGTAAGCAAGGTCAAGGTGGACGGAAAGCCGGTCGAGCACGAGATCGTTCGTTCGATCAACGTTTACTTCATCACCTTTATGATCATGTTCTTTGCATCGATCCTCCTTATCTCGATCGAAAACTATGATTTCACCACGAATTTCTCTGCGGTGCTCGCGACCATGAACAATATCGGACCCGGCTTAAACCTCGTCGGTCCTACCGCGAACTTCTCATTCTTCAGCAACTTCAGCAAATACGTGCTGATGTTCGATATGCTCGCAGGACGCCTGGAGCTCTTCCCGCTCCTCATCCTGTTCCACCCGGGACTCTATATTGAGTCATTCAATGCACTCAGGCATCGCAAAAACTCTTAAAGTAAAGGAAGTGAACTAATGCAACCGAAAAAGAGCGGACTTTGTGTCGCAGGATTTATCACATCTCTCGTTCAGTTTATAACATTGGGCTTTTTGAGCCCCTTGAGCATGATCCTCTCCATCTGCGGCGTGGTATCATGCCGCGGCGGCCGTAAAACCGGCAAAGGCCTCGGTATAGCAGGCATTATCATCTCAGTATTCGGAATTATCTTTATGTGCTTCTGGCTCACGATGATGGGAACGATGCTCGATAAATACCGCGATGAGGTCAAAAAGGACAAGACCGGCAGACATGCGGGCTCTTCCAAGGTCATCGATGACGAAGATGACGACGAAGACGAAGACGAGGACGACGTTAAAGATACAGACGTTGATGACGACGATTACGATGACGACTACGACGACACAAGTTCAAGGATCTACAAGGACTTCGGTTCCTACGAGATCTCCTCTGACTGGGTCGAGGCTCAGGACGACGGTTTGAACGGCGTATATTACTGTCACGAAGGCGATGAGTACGAGCTTCAGCCGAATAACATCATGGTCCGTTACGGCACCAATAAATACTCCAAGGACGACGTAATGTCATTCAAGGCTGCGATCCAGACACAGCTTCTCCAGCAGTTCCAGGACATTCCCGCTAACATCGGCGGAGGCGGAAGCTACACGGATAACGGCTATGACCTGATACGTTTTGAGATCACTCCCGACGAACAGGACGAGCAGACACCGGGCAGATGCGTGCAGTACTATATCGTAGGCGACTACGAGTATGTTATGGTCTCTGTAATGGTCTGGGATCTCGACAAGGAAGAAAGTGACGGCTGCGCAGAATGTGCCAAAGCCATCGTTCATTCCTTCCTGTGGGATGAGGAGTAAGATGGACGCTTGTAACCTTCTTTATTGAAAACTTCCCAAAACCAGGGCTGCCGAGCATTTTGAATTCGTCAAAAGTTAACGTGACACGACCGCGTGAACTCCATATAATATAGTAGTGTTAATTATTATAATGAGCTTTAGGAGGCAAATTATGAAGAAGTCACTTATGAAGGTTATTTCAGCAGGCCTCATCCTTACTATGGGTCTTGCTTTCGCAAGCTGCTCCAAGAAGGAAGACGATGCTAAGTTTACTAT
>CADCPU010000448.1 GCA_902803365.1 Oscillospiraceae bacterium | reverse complement strand
AGAATTACACAACTGAACATCATAATGAGTTCATACGAATTATGAAGGAGAATGAATTCTTATGAAAAAGCAATATGTTAGGATCGCAGTTGTCATCTCTTTATTGATGATGCTGGCTTTTGTTATATTGGGTTGGGTAGCTTTTAATTCTCAGCGAAAATTCAACAAGGCAATGTATGAACAAGATATTAGTAGTCATTTTCAAATCTTTTACGATCAGCTGTCTCATCCTTTGATCTCTGATAATGAATACATGTTCTATAATGATCTGCATATCTTCGGTACTGATGTTCTCTTGTCTGGATTAGACTTTAATGCAGATATGGGATATTATGGAAAAATGTATATTGATTATTCCGGTAAGTCATCGGTTATTGATTTGCAGTCTGTTCAAGGTTATGAAGGCAATTTTGATATAGATGAATATCTTAAAAGAGAACGTGGTTATGTGACACCGGTTAATCGAGATCCTGATGTTATTAAATTAGACAATAAGGCAGAACAGATTTTTAATGAACTGTCAGAAACAACGTTTGATTATCCTGATTCTAACGAATTTAATGAAGCGGTTTCGTTTTATGAAAAAGGTGATGATGGTTTTCAGGTTTATGAGTTAATCTGGAAATCAGCTACAAAGCCTCTATGTTTTAGATTAAGATGTGTTTTCACTTACGATGTTACAAGAGATATCTTTGCTATTCTGAAACCTACCTATATGATTTTCCTTTTTGATTGGTTAGTTATTGAGGTGTTGTTAATTGTTGCAATGATCATATTCTATCAAGTCAGAGTAAGGTACGAGACCAGGCAGACTGCTCTTACAAACGGTGTTGCACATGATCTTAAGACTCCGCTTGCCATTGTCAAGGCATATGCTGAGAACTGGGGGACCATTAAAGAAGAGGAACGTTCGGAATATTCACAGAATCTGATATCTGAAGTGGATTCCATGACTTCGATCGTTAACAGTCTTCTGTATCTGACTCGAGTAAACTCAGATAAGAATAAACTGTTATTTGAAAAAGTGGAGTTGATGTCGCTCATAGGGTCTGTATGTTCCAAAATGAATATGCTGATCGAAGAGCGTGGCCTTGATATCGATATTACTTCTGAAGAAAAAGACGGCAGCTATATGATCAATGCCGATCTTGATATGATGAGAGTGATCCTTAGTAATTTCTTGTCCAATGCAATTAAGTATTCAGAAAAGAAGATCAGGATCGCAGTGAGCGAGAAAAAGGGAAATGTAGTCTTCAGCATTACCAATGACGGTAAGACTATCAATAAGAAAGATCTGAAGAAGATATGGGATACGTTCTATAAGACCGACAGTTCCAGGACTGACAGGATAAACAGTCACGGATTGGGATTAGCTATCAATAAGACTCTTTTGAAGGTCCATAAGGCAAAATTCGGTTGCCGCAGTAATGATTCGATCGGAACTGAATTCTGGTTTTCGATGAAGAGGATAAGATAATGGACGAACATTATAAGATACTTTTGGCAGAAGATGACCTGAAACTTCGAGACATCGTCAGCCGCTTGCTTACAGCAGGCGGCTATGATGTCGATGTTGTAACTAATGGCGATGATGCTTGCAGCAAGGCGATCGGTAACATTTATGATCTGATGATATTGGATATCATGATGCCGGGTAAAGACGGCCGTGAGGTCTGTAAGTTCGTCAGAGAAAAATATGATGTACCGATAGTATTCCTTACTGCACTTAATAAAGAACGTGATGTAATTAACGGTTATGAGATCGGCGCTGATGAATATATAACAAAACCGTTTTCAACATCACTTCTCATTGCAAAGGTCAATGCACTGATCAAGAGATATAAAGGTCTGATCGTGAAAAAAGGCGTTTTGAAAGTGGACGAGATCGAGATCGAACCTGCAATGCGTATAGTCAGGGTTAATGGTCAACAGGTCGATATTGCTCCAAAAGACTATGATCTTATGATGTTCTTTATTGATAATAAGAATATGATCCTGTCGCGCGATCAGATCCTGGATAATGTCTGGGGAATGGAATACAGCGGTTATGACAGAGCTGTCGATACACATGTCAAATCTCTGAGAGCCTCGCTGGGCGAAGCCGGGGCTCATATCGAGACCGTGTTTAAGGCAGGATATGTGTGGAAGTAGTTTTCTTCCTTGTGGAAACTTGGCTGTTCTTGTAGTAAAATCATTCAGTTAAGTATACTGATTTAAGGAGAATTCCTATGAAGAATATTCTTGTTGTAGGCGGTGGCGGAAGAGAACATGCCATCATTATGAAACTTGCTGAGAGCCCAAAGGTAGGTAAGATCTACTGTGCACCGGGTAACGGCGGTATCTCTAAGTTTGCTGAGTGCTTCAATGTCGGTGCTACAGATATCGAAGGTATCGTTGATCTTGCAAAGAAGCTCAAGCCTGATATGGTAGTTGTTGCGCCTGATGATCCGCTCGTACTCGGAATGGTTGATGCTCTTAACAAGGAAGGCTTCATGACATTCGGTCCTAAGGCTAATGCCGCTATCATCGAGGGTTCCAAGGTCTTCTCCAAGGATCTTATGAAGAAATATGATATCCCTACTGCATTCTATGAGGTATTTACAGACAGTGAGAGCGCTATCGCTTACCTTAAGAAACAGAATTCATATCCTGCAGTAATCAAGGCAGACGGTCTTGCACTCGGTAAGGGCGTAATCATTGCCCAGAATGAGGAAGAAGCTGTTACGGCAGTTAAGGAGATGATCGATGAGCTGAAGTTCGGTAAGAGCAGCAGCAGAGTCGTAATCGAGGAATTCCTTACGGGACCTGAAGTATCAGTTCTAGCATTCACAGACGGAGAGACTATGGTTCCGATGATCTCATCAATGGACCACAAGAGGGCTCTCGATAACGATCAGGGTCTTAATACAGGCGGAATGGGCACTATCTCTCCTAATCCTTGCTATACTCCTGAAGTTGCAAAAGAGTGCATGGAGAAGATCTTCATTCCTACAATGAATGCAATGAACAAGGAAGGCAGGACTTTTGAAGGCTGCCTCTACTTCGGTCTCATGATCACACCTAAGGGACCTAAGGTTATCGAGTACAACTGCAGATTCGGCGATCCTGAGACACAGGTCGTTCTTCCTATGCTCGATGCCGATCTCTATGATATCTTCGAGGCTATCTATGAGCACCGTCTCAAGGATGTTGACATCAAGTGGCACGACGGCGCTTGTGCGTGCGTTATCATGGCATCCGGCGGATATCCTGAATCATATAAGAAGGGCATCCCTATGAACGGCTTTGATGCTAAGGGTCAGGTCGACGGTTGCTTCGTTTACCATGCAGGCACAAAGCTCGACGGAGATACATTCCTTACAAACGGCGGTCGTGTTATCGGTGTTACTGCAAGGGCCGGTGATCTTCAGAGTGCTTTGAACAAGGCATATGAAGGCGTTTCAAAGATCGACTTTGAGGGTGCTCACTTTAGACACGATATCGGTAAGCGTGCATTGGAGTTCAAGGGCTGATGAAGGTTGGTCTTTTTGGAGGTTCTTTCGATCCGATCCATAACGGTCATATTAAGATGATCGAGGGTGCGCTTAAGAAGGTCGACAAGATCATCGTTATACCTGCTGCCAGGAATGCATTTAAGCAGGGCAGGATCTTAAATCCCGCTCCGTACAGGTATTATATGACCTGTGATGCTCTTGAGAGATTCGGTGACAGAGTGATCGTAAGCGATATCGAGTTTTCGCTTCCGGGCATCAGTTATACGGTCAATACCGTCAGGGCGCTCCTTAACGGTAAACTCCGCGAACTGTGCGGATGTGATCCAAAGCTCTACTGGATCTGCGGATCGGATATACTTCCAACTTTCGATCAGTGGAGAGATCCTGAGGAGCTCTTGAAAATGGTGACTTTGCTGGTTGCCAAGCGTCCGGGACAGGATGAGACGTTCAAGGCTGATATCGAGAGGCTCGAAAAACAGTATGACACGAAGATCCAGACATTCAGGATAGACGGCATCAAGGCAGCATCTTCTGATATCAGACGATCGGTCGTTTTCGATGACATCCCGAAGGAAGCAGCTGATTTTATCAAGACTAACGGGCTTTTTCCATCCGTCAATTATCTGGAGCATGTTTCCGATAAAGCGATGCAGGACTTCTACGAATACGCGATCGCGATCTATCCGACGCTCTCGAGATATCGTCTGATCCATACGATCAACGTGGCGATCGAGGCCGTTAAATATGCTGTCATATATAATGGAGATCCCGATAAGGCTCTTATCGCAGGTGTTCTCCACGATTGTGCCAAGGAGTATCCGGATGATCAGCAGCGCACGTTGTGTCTTGCTTTTGCGGATCCGTCATTTGACATTGAGCAGCTTTGGCATGCACCTGCAGGCGCGCTTATCGCGATGCAGCAATTCGGCATTAAGGATGAAGAGATCATTAGCGCCATCAAGTTCCATACGACCGGACATCCGGGCATGACCGTAACTGAAAAGGCGGTATACCTCGCTGATAAGATCGAACCGGCCAGGACCTATGCCGATCTTAAGGAAGTCAGAAAAGCTGCGATGGAAGATCTTGATGAAGCGGTCCGCATGTCGATCGGAGTATTTATCGAGAAATCCAAGCGCAAGGGCAGACTTATCCATCCTTTGTCTTTGGCATTTGCGAAGGACCTCGGGCTGTGTTAAAGTAGATTTTATAATTCCTTAAAGGAGATTTATTATGACAAGTAAAGAATTGGCAGATAAGATCGTCAATATCCTTGACAGCAAGAAGGGTATCGACATTGAGACAATACATGTAGAAGAAAAGACAACACTTGCAGATTACTTTGTTATCTGCAGCGGTAATTCCACGACTCAGATCAAGGCTTTGGCTGACGAGGTCGAAGTTGTTCTCAAGAACGAGGACAACCTCTATGCAGATCACGTTGAGGGCCGTAACAGCAACAGATGGATCCTCATCGATTATAAGGATGTAGTAGTAAATATCTTCCATCCTGAGGACCGTGCAACATACGATCTGGAGAAGCTCTGGAACGCAAAAAATACAAATGGTCAAAATTGATGCCCTGATACCAGGCGTTTTGACCACTTTTTCGACAAAGTGGTACTTTTTGTCACTTTTTGTTCGAAAAAAATGATTGCAATGATGCTACCTTGTATTTATACGAGGTAGCTTTTTTATGTTTAAACAGAAAAGGTCTGTTCTGATCATAGCTTTTATACTGATCACTGCCGCGGGCATGGTCTACAATCTTTTCTTCAGAGGACACTTCTCGAATGGCAGCGGACTTACGATACTCAGAAATGAAGAGTCCGAGCCATCCGACAGTGAGCCTTCTGTTAATGCTGCCCCGGAAAAGATCTCAGTCTATATCTGCGGCGAAGTTAACGAGCCCGGAGTCTACGAACTGGATAAGGGTTCTATCCTGAATGATGCGATTATTCTGGCAGGCGGGCTGACAGATGATGCTGCCTCCGAACATATCGATCTCGTATATATCTTAAATAAAAACATATCTATTAGGATACCGTCCGCAGATGAGATAGGTGATGAAAGCGGATTTGTTATTTCTTCTTCTGATGCTGCTAAGCCAGGCGAGAAGGACAGCGGTCTTATTAATATAAACCGCGCGGACAGGGAAGAGCTGATGACTCTGCCGGGCATAGGAAGTTCCACGGCTGATAAGATCATCGAATACAGGAATAAACAGCAGTTTTCGAGTATTGAAGACATCATGAACGTATCAGGCATTGGCGAAGGAAAGTTCAATAAGCTTAAAGATCTCATATGTGTAGACTGAGTTAAATCTGTGGCAAACCTCAAATTTGTTTGCATTGTTGTATAACGGGTGTTATATTAGATAGCGGAAGATATATTAATGAGAGAACACGTATGCTGTTTTCCCATTCTGTTTATGTTTTCCGTTTTTGTAGTATTGCGACAGAGATTGTCGCGCAAATTATTATGTTGCGCAAAAGCGCAGAATGGAGGAAATAAAATGAAAGTACTGCAAAAGATGGTGTCACTTGCTATGACAGGTGCAATGGTTATCGGACTCGGCTCAGGCATTATGGCTGCCGAAAGGAGCGTTAAGATCGATTCTGCTCACTTCCCGGATGCCGGCTTCAGATCTTACCTGAGGAGCGTAAAGTGCGATAAGAACGGTGACGGCTATCTCTCAGAGACAGAGATCAGCAAGATCGACAAACTCAATTTCTATTCAAATGATGATGTTGAGAGCATTAAGGGTATTAAGTACCTCACGAGCGTTACTGAATTGACCTTTTTCGAGTGCTACCTCGATGATGTCGATCTCAGCCAGAATCCTAACATCACAAAGGTCATGATCCTTTCCTGTAACGGCATCAAAAAGCTCACAACAGGTATGTGTGTTACATCTCTCGAGGTTTCTTTCTGTCCTAACTTTAAGGAACTCGATGTTGAGAGCTCAACTTACCTCAGCGAATTCAAGTTTGTAAGCAACAACCGTTTTAAGGGCACGATCGACCTTTCCGAATGCAGATACATTAATGACGTAACAGTATATAACAATGCTGCTTCCGGTATCGCATTCCACCCTAAGGCAAATCCGAAGTACATTCATATTGAGGATAACAACATGCCTGACCAGTACGTAAACAATCTTTATAAGTAATTGTTTCTTCTTTTGCTGGAGCGTCCTTGCGAGGACGCTCCTTTTTAATTCTTTTATATTTTTACTACCTTACGAAGTATAGCCCCAACTGCCATTTTCGTTTTTACTCCCTGATGGAGTAAAAGCTGAATGGCGCTCTTGCACTTTCACTTTCTAAGGAAGTAAAAATGTTTTTGCACTTTGAGACGTTACTTCGTAAGGTAGTAAAAACTGTCGGGTGCATTCTGAGTCTGCGTCGTAAGGTAGTAAAAACTGTCAGGCGCATTCTGACTCTGCGACGTAGGGGAGTAAAAAGCCAAAAACTGAGATTATGGTGGCGTTCATCGAAAAAACACTTGATGAATCCTTGAAGTTCAAGTAAAATACAATATCGTGAATAAATGCGACTAGCAGTATTAAAGGAGTTTTCTATGATTAGTGCAGGCGATTTCAGAAATAATATGTGCTTTGAGATGGACGGCCAGGTTTATCAGGTTGTTGAATTCCAGCACGTTAAGCCGGGTAAGGGCGCAGCTTTCGTAAGAACAAAGTACAAGAACGTTAAGACAGGTTCTGTAGTTGAGAGAAGCTTTAACCCTAACGAGAAGTTTGAGCAGGCTCAGCTCGACAGAAGAGATATGCAGTATATCTACGCTGACGGCGACCTCTATTACTTCATGGATCAGGATACATATGAGCAGGAGCCTATCCACGCTGAGTCTATCGGCGATGCTATCAAGTTCCTTAAGGAAGAGATGATCTGTAAGGTTCTTTCTTACAAGGGCGAAGTATTCCAGGTTGAGCTTCCTATCACAGTTGAGCTCAAGATCACAGAGTGCGAGCCTGGTGTTAAGGGTGACACAACAAACAACGCTACAAAGTATGCTACACTTGAGACAGGTGCAGTTGTTAAGGTACCTCTCTTTGTTAACCAGGATGAGATTATCCGCGTTGACACAAGAACAGGCGAATATTTGGAGCGCGCTTAATCAAATAAATATCCAATATCGGAAGAAGGTAGGCATATGGTTGAAAACGGAAGTCCCGAATCCATTAAAGGCGATCGTTCGATGTCTCAAGGGTTTGTGGCCCAGTATGCCGCAGAGGCTGCGCTTCAGATTGACGGCGTAGCTTCTCTTGCTCCTTCTTTTGGTGTTGCACTTAAAGAAATAGCAGGAGTAGTCCACGAGGGCAAGGGCGTAAAGGTCGTTTTTTATGAAAACGACGACGGCTTTGTTGCCATTACGGTCTATCCTGTTGTTTATTATGGTAAAATAATTCCGGAGGTCGCTTGGTCTATCCAGGAGAAGGTTAAGGCCGATGTTGAGCGATTTACCGGTCTTGTCGTCGAGTCAGTCGACGTACATGTGTGCGGAGTTGTTGCACGCGAAGAAGATGAAGTTGATACGGAACTGTAGGAGGTAGTCTTTAATGAATCGAATGGTGCGTTTTTTAATGTTTTTCTATTCAGTCATTTTGGCTCTCCTTTCCATGGTCCTTATCTATGGAGCATTTGACGACAGTATTTTCTCGAAGATCCTTGCTCCTATGTCATTTGTAGCTACAAATGACAGTGACAGCTACAGGCTTATCTATATCTTATTCTTCGTTCTTCTTCTTGCTTCCGCAGTTTATTCGATCACTTACTGTATCCTGTCCGGACGTTTGAGCAAGACTCGTGTCCGTAAGACGGATATCGGTACCGTTGATATTGGTGCCGATGCTATCGAGAGTATCGCTTTGAACTCTGCAAGATCTGCTCAGGTAGGTATCAAGAGTGCAAAGGTTAGAGTTTCTTCCGGTAAGAATGATGCCATCAAGGTAGCTCTCAGCGCTGTTTTGTATTCAAACGTTGAGATCCCTGCATCGATGGCCAAGGTTCAGGAAAAGATCAAGAAGGATATCGAGAGATACACGGGAATCGTTGTTGAAGCGGTATCAGTCAAGGTCAGCAAGGTTGAGCCTGTTGTTGCTAAGGTAGATAAGTAATATGGAACAGTTATTGGCAAAGATTCTGGAGAAGATCACAAGTACCAAACCCGGTATCGTTTGTGCTGCCGTATTTTTTGTCATCGGTATATTGCTCTGTATTTTTGGATTTTGGAAAACGTTATTTATAGTTATTTTTACTTTGGTGGGATTTTTTGTAGGATCTTTCCTGTTCAGCGATATGAGCAAATTTAAGAAGATGCTCGACAGGATCCTTCCACCGGGGAGGTTTAGATGAGCAGAATAGAGACAAGAGAATCCGTCGTCGTTTTTATCTATCAGACGACTTTCAAAGAGGAGCTGACTTTTCAGGAGCAGTTCGATCAGTTTATAGCACTTAACGAAGATCTTAAGGATGATATCGAATATTTCGAGAAGGTCGCTTCAGGCGTTTACCACAAGAAGCAGGAGCTCGATGCCGAGATCTCCAAGTACCTTAAGAAGTGGACTATCAACAGACTTCCGAGAGTCGATGTAGCGATCCTTGAGGTTGCAGCTTACGAGATCATGTTCTGTGAGGATATTCCTACGAGCGTAGCGATCAACGAAGCTGTTAAGCTTTCCAAGAAGTACGGAACTGATGATACTCCGGCTTATATCAACGGTGTCTTATCTTCACTCGAAAAGAGTCAGTAAGATATGTACAATTTCGAAAGCGTTACTGAATTCGTATCATATTTTCAGGCTGTTCTCGAAAATGACAGCCGCCTTTCCAATATGTCTGTTACGGGTGAGATCTCAGGTTTTAAGAGATACCCGAGCGGACATTGTTATTTCTCGCTCAAAGATGCGGATAATACGGTAAGCTGCGTTATGTTCGGCTTTTATGCCAAATCCCTGGATTTTAACCCTGAGGACGGACTGCGTGTTCACATGGTCTGTAATGCGGGTTTCTACGGTCAGTCCGGAAGATTCCAGCTCATGGTCAAGCATATGACCAAGCTCGGCAAGGGAGACTTGAGAGAACAGTATAAGCAGCTTTTCAAGAAATTGAGCGAAGAGGGCCTTTTTGCACCCGATCATAAAAAGACTATTCCGGTCATGCCAAGAAGGATTGGCGTAATCTCTTCTTCGCAGGGTGCCGTTATCCACGATATCATAAGGACTTTGAGACGTCGTAATCCGTTCTTTGACCTTACTTTGTTCCCGGCTGCCGTTCAGGGCGAACAGGCGCCGATCGATATATGCAGAGGTCTTGATTATTTTGAGAGCGAAAACGATAAGGTCGACGTTATAATCATTGCCAGGGGCGGCGGATCTTATGAAGATCTGTTCTGCTTTAATGATGAGTCTTTGGCAAGAAGGATCTATGCCTGCAATATCCCTGTTATCTCTGCAGTAGGTCATGAAGTCGATTACACGATCTGCGACTATGTTTCTGACTTGAGAGTTCCGACTCCTACGGCTGCGGCCGAGGTCGTGTTGCCTAAGTATGATGATCTGATCTACAGACTTATGTCGCTCGATAACGACCTCAATAACGTGATGTACGGATATATCGATGCCCAGAGACGAAGGGTAGATGCATTAAGAAATCACAGGGCTTTATCGGGACCTGAATACAGGATCAGGACTGAGAAGGAGAAACTTCTGGGTCTTACCCAAAGAGCGGAACTTATAGTAAAATCTAATTGCGCAAGAGAACGCGACAGGCTTTTGAGGATAATGGACAGCATTGAGCTTACAAGTCCGATGAGTGTTCTTAAGCGAGGCTATTCCATCGCTTTCGATAAAGACGGAAAGCCTGTATCGACCGGTGCCGGAGTCAAGAGCGGCGACAGCCTTACGATAAAGATATCGGATGCGGATATCAAGGCTACGGTAGAGTCGGTCGACATGAGAGGAGAATCATGATGAGTGAAGATAATTTTGTTTATGAAGAGGCGGTAAAGGAGCTTGAGAGCATCGTTTCCAAGCTTAGTGAGGGCAAGGTCAGCCTTGATGAATCTCTCGCACTTTATACCCGCGGAGTCGAGCTTTCGAATCTCTGTCAGAAGCGTCTTAACGAAATCGAAGAAAAAATATCTATCATTAATAGTGATGGAAGTGTATCATTATTACAGATAGACGATGAAAAGGAGGAATAATTGATGGAACCTATTATTCAACTGCTGGATCAGACACGTGAGTGGTTTGACCCATCTCTGGAAGGTATCTTCGATGATAACAATAAAGATTTTATTACTGCAAAGGCTTCATTATACAGTTTGACATCAGGCGGTAAGCGCGTTAGACCTTGCTTCATGTATGTAGTAGCAAGGATGCTCAAGTGCAATATGGATGATGTCCTCGTATTTGCAAGAAGCCTTGAGATGATCCATACATATTCTCTTATCCATGACGATCTGCCTTGCATGGATAACGACGACTTAAGAAGAGGCAAGCCTACATGCCATAAGGTATACGGCGATAACTTTGCTACACTTGCAGGTGACTGTCTCCTTAACAGAGCTGCAGAACTCGTTTTGAAGCTCGTTATCAAGAAGCCTGAGTATGCATATGCTGCATATAAGATGTTCGAGTGCTCCGGTATCGACGGAATGCTCTGCGGTCAGGATCTCGACCTTACATCAATGGGTCAGAAGATCAGTGCAGAGACTCTTCACGAGCTCCACACAAGAAAGACAGGCGCTCTTCTTGAGGCTGCCATCTGTACACCTGTATATCTCATTGACGGTGATAAGTCTTCTGAGACTATAAGGATCCTTACTAACCTCAGTAAGAATATCGGACTTGCTTTCCAGATCAAAGACGACATCCTTGATCTTACTGCAGATGAAGCTACTCTCGGTAAGACAGCAGGTAAGGATGTAAGAGATGAAAAGCCTACTTATGCTACGATGTTCGGCGTAGAGAGAGCTAAGCTTATGATGGATGCGGAACTCGATTCTGCTTATTCCAATCTCGATTCTCTTGAGTACTACGGTTTTGATACCAAGGAACTCAAGCTCATCGTCGACTACGTCGCACAGAGAGATTTTTAATTGGAAGGTTAACCTCATTTGGAGTATAAATATCTCAACAAACAAATGACACCTAAGGAGATCGCCTCGCTTAATGAAGGAGAGCGATCTTCTTTGTGTGAAGAGATACGTGCCAGGATACTGGAAGTCGTATCGAATAACGGCGGCCACCTCGCATCCAATCTCGGCGTGGTGGAACTCACCGTTGCTTTGTTGAGTGTTTTCGATTACAGAGAAGACAAATTCATATTTGACGTAGGTCATCAGTCATACGCATATAAACTTCTGACCGGCAGGTTCGACAAGTTTGATACCCTTCGTCAAAAGGACGGAATATCAGGCTTCCCGCGCATATCCGAGAGCCCGTATGATTCTTTTGATACAGGCCACAGCGCTACGGCCGTTTCCGCTGCAGTCGGTTATGCCAGAGCTGCACAGCTTAATGATACCAACGAGCATGTCATCGCCATTATAGGTGACGGCGCCATGACAGGTGGCCCTGCCTATGAAGCTATCAATGACCTGGGTCATAACAAGGATCGCGTTATCATTATCCTTAACGATAACAATATGAGCATCAACAAGAACGTCGGCGGACTTGCCAAGCATCTCGGTAAGGTCAGATTGTCGGGCGGTTATCTTCGTGCCAAGCGTGCGACGGAGCGTTTCCTTACGATCAGCACACCTGTGATCGGCCGTCCTGTCATAAGGGCTATGTTGTCCGTCAAGGACTTCTTCAGGTTTTTGCTCTACCATAAGAAACCTACTATCTTTGAGGATCTCGGTCTTGTTTACTACGGTCCGGTCGACGGACATAATACCGAAGAACTTATTGCGGCTCTTGAGTCCATAAGAAGTATCAATGCACCTGTCCTCCTTCATGTTTGTACCAAGAAGGGCAAGGGCTATAAGCATGCAGAGACTCATCCGTCTGATTATCACGGAGTCGGTGCATTCGACCTGACAAAGGGCGTTGTGCCCAAGACTGATAAGACAGTTACGAATTTTACTGAATGTTTCTCTCGTGATATCGTCTCGATCGCGAACAAGAATCGCAATATAGTTGCGATCAGTGCCGCCATGACCAACGGCACCGGACTTAAGACGTTTGCTGATCGCTATCCGACGCGCTTCTTTGATTGCGGTATCGCTGAGGAACATTGCGTAACAATGGCGGCCGGTCTGTCTCTCGGCGGTAAGGTCCCGATCGTTGCGATCTATTCTTCGTTCCTTCAGAGAGCATACGATCAGATACTCGAAGACGTATGCTTCATGAATAATCATGTTATCTTCTGTCTTGACCGTGCAGGATTGGTCGGTGCAGACGGTCATACTCATAACGGCATCTACGACATCAGCTATATGCTGTCGATGCCTAATATCTCTGTATTTGTTCCTTCTACATTCAGAGATCTCACGAAGTCACTTTATGCTTCTGTCAATGATATTGCGGGACCTTGTTCGATCCGTTATGTAAAGGGCGGAGAATATGTTAATCCTGCGCTCGAAAACGCAGATTTGGACGGTGTCAGAGTCCTCGCAGATGAAGGTGACGATTTTGCGATCATCACATGCGGACCTGTTCAGAAGGAATCTGATAAGGCATTTAAATTCCTTGCATCCAAGGGCCTCAAGGGCAAGAATCTTAATATATGCAAGATCAAACCTCTTGATATTTCATCGATCATTGTAGCTGTCGGAAGTGCAAAGATCATATTTACCGTTGAAGAGGGTATCGTTAACGGCGGATTCGGTTCGTATTTTATCAATGAATATGTAGAGAACTGTAAGAAGGTAGTTCCTGTTCATACATATGGCATCAAGGATCCGATGGTCCGCGCAGGTACAAGGAGCGAACAGCTTAAAGCAGCACGTCTTGACGGTGAGTATTTGGGTGAGTCTTTCTTTAATAAGATAAAGGAATGAAAATCCTTCTGTTTTTTTATTCAAAATAATGCATAATATAGTCATACTTTTCTTGAAGGAGTTCTTATGAGACTGGGAATCTTCTCTAACATATCCAGGGATATAGGATATGAGATAGCTGCCCGCTGTGCCGATATTATCGCAGATCGCGGCTCGGTTACTGTTTTTCCTGAAAGTATGAAGGATCAGGATGTTATTAAAGATAAGAAGAAGGTGGAATTCGGTTCTTTTGAGAACTGTGATGTCATTATATCCATTGGCGGCGACGGAACGCTCCTGAGTGCCGTATCTGAATATCGTGATCTTGATATCCCGTTTATCGGAATCAATAAAGGCAGTATCGGTTTTCTTACTGAGATCGATGTCCCGGATCTTGAATCAGACCTTGATAAAGTATTAAACGGTCAATACGAGATCGCAGAAAGATCTCAGCTCTATGTCGAGATAATCGGTGAAGACGGCATTGTAAGAGAAGACTTCGTTTGTCTCAATGATTGCGTTGTAACAAGAGGCGCTAAGCTCAACATCGTTAAGATGGATCTCTGGATCGACGGTCAGTATGTAGAGAAGTTCTACGGTGACGGTATCATCGTATCCACACCTACGGGTTCGACTGCTTATTCACTTGCGGCAGGCGGTCCTATCCTTATGCCTCATATGCGCAATATGATCGTTACGCCGCTCTGTCCGCATACATTGCAGCGATCCGGCTATTGTCTGACGAACTCCGATGTTATAGAGATCAAGCTTCAGGAATTTGAATCTGCTCCGATCATCTCTGGTGACGGAAGGACAAATCTTGAACTCAAACAGAATGATACAGTAAGGATCACGGGTTATAAGTCTTCCATCAAGACTATTACGCTTGGCAAGCAGGGATTCTTTGAGACCGTGAGAAGTAAGATATCTGCAAGGGGAAGTTTCTATGAACACAAAAAATGATCGTCAGGAAGCTATGATCCGACTTATCAGGGATTATGACATAGCAACACAGGATGAGCTTACCAAGAGGATGAGGGAACTCGGCTTCAAGGTAACTCAGGCTACATGCTCACGTGATATAAAGGACCTTGGAATCATCAAGGTCACCGCTGCGAGCGGCAATACCAAATATGCTATCCTCGACAGGACCGGCGATATTGCTCCCGGCAGACTCCTGTCAGTTTTTACGAATGCGCTCTTATCCTGCGCCAGTGCAATGAACCTTGTCGTAATAAGGACTTTGCCAGGTATGGCTCAGGCTTGTGCATCTGCACTTGATTCAATGCATCTTCAGAATGTCGTCGGAACCATCGCAGGTGACGATACCGTATTTATCGCAACTCCGGGTGTCGCTGAGGCAGATGCCATGGTATCTACCATCAACGGACTCATGAACGGAGCCAATGACTGATGCTTCAAAGGATCGAGATCAATAACCTTGCTGTTATAGCGCACTGCGTTTTCGAGCCCTCCAAGGGACTTAATGTTCTGACGGGTGAGACGGGTGCAGGTAAGTCTCTGCTCATCGATGCCATTGGCCTTATCCTTGGCGATAAGGCGTCCAAGAATCTCGTCAGGACAGGCTGCGAAAAGGCTTATATAGAAGCTGTTTTCGGGCTCGAGGCTGTTAAGGCTGAAGTTCGCGTGCAGATATCCAAGACACTTGAAGATAACGGCATCTCATATGATCCAGATTCTGTTATCGTTACGCGTGAGATCTCTGCTGACGGCAGGAGCGTAGCAAGGATCAACGGCAGGACTTGTATCTTGAGCGTTCTT
>CADCPU010000447.1 GCA_902803365.1 Oscillospiraceae bacterium | reverse complement strand
GACGTGTACTTCGATCCGAAGTTCAAGAATTCCATAAGGCCGAAGCCGCTGCTGCTGTCGATGTCTTTGAGAAAGCTTTTGACGAACAAGAAAAACTACGTCGGAACATTCCTGACAGTCGCTCTCCTCGTGTACTTTATGGTCAGCATAACCGTCATGACATCAGGCGTTGACGTAAATAAGCTCTTCTCGATCCTGGGCGGTGAGATCACGGTAAGTTCGAGTGATATCATCTCGGATGATGTTCTTGAGGAGATCTCGAAAACAGCCCGTTCGATCGACAAGGATTCCTCAGTTCACGCCAAGGGCGGCGTGGTAATGATGGTCGAAGGCGAGTCTGTCTCGGTGCATAAGTTCAGTGACATTGAGGATTCGTACAAGGTCAAGGACGGCAGGGAGATACGCTACGATAATGAGATCCTTATGACGGATGTTCTTTGTGATGAATTTGATAAAGGCATCGGAGATTCGGTGAGCGTCAAGTACAGGAACGAGAGCAGGGAATATGTGATAAGCGGCGTTTTCGAGACCGTGAACGAATACGGAAGAGCGATCATGATGTCCAAGGAAAGCGCGGAAGATATCGGCTTTACGGAATACAGCAGCTGCTTTATAGATCTGGCGGATGAGTCGAAGACCGCAGAGGTCATGGAGGCCGTCTCTGAGCTGCATAATCTGAGGGCTTCGGAGTATGAGCAGGATCCTACGATAAGTGCGTACCTTAAGATCATCAACGTGATGCTCGATACGGTCACTTACGTTATCTATGGTGTGTCATTGGTGTTTGCTGTCGTGGTCGTAATGCTCGTGTGCCACAGGTCGTTTCTCAGGGAGCGCACGGATATCGGTATCTGCAAGTCGCTGGGTTTCAGGGTGAATGCGCTGAGGACGGAGTTCGCGCTGAGGTTCGGCTGCGTGGCGCTTATGGGTTCGATACTGGGTGTTATCCTGGCGATGATCTTTGCCAAGCCAATGCTCATCGCGATCCTGAAAACGGTCGGAATGACGAACTTTGTATCGGATATCGCGCTTGATGCTTATGTGACACCGATGCTGGTAATTACGTTGAGCTTCGCGATGTTTGCGTATATGTTCTCAGGTAAGATCAAGACTGTCGAGGTCAGAGAGCTGATAACAGAATAAGGGTTTACAAAAGTAGACCTTGTTGATATAATCCTCCATGAATGTATTTCGTGGAGGATATATATCAAGGATAAGTGAGAGTGGCTTAACGAGTGTTTACTTATCTGGCGCCAATTGATATAATCCTCCAAGTAATTTTCTCGTGGAGGATATATTTATGTTTGGAAAACATCTTTCCAAGATCCTTGTGCGGTCTTTTGCGGCGATTGTCGTCACCGTACAGGTGCTGTCCGGATTAGTCATTAATCATGACGTAAATGCTGATATCGAACTTAATGATTTCATAAGACGTCTTTATCAGGTTACTTTGGACAGAGAGGCTGAATTTGACGGCCTTAACTATTGGAGTACAGAACTCTACAATAAAAGGATGACCGCCTCTTCTTGTGCTCACGGCTTTTTCTTCAGTGATGAGTACTTGAACAAGAATAAGTCTGATGAGGATTTCGTTCAGGATATCTATGAGGTATTTATGGGACGAGAGCCTGATCAGGCGGGACATGACTACTGGGTCAGTCAGCTTGCTTCAATCTCGAGAGAAGATGTGTTTGCCGGATTTGCCAATTCGGATGAATTCTACGAAGTATGCGAGGAATATTTTATTATTCCGGGATTTTATTCTCCTGCGTTTTCGACCGAGCTGCTGGATCGCGTTAACTTCTTTGTAGACAGGTTCTATTGGCAGTGTTTCTCGAGATCCGGTGACATGGAAGGTCAGAGCTTCTGGGTCCAGGGACTCTTGTCGGGTCAGATCGACGGTGTTACTTGTGCAGCTTCATTCATCATGTGTGAAGAATTCGATTCATTGGAGTATGATAATTATGGTTTTGTCAACGCTATGTATCGCCTCTTTATGGACAGATATCCTGATGATGAGGGAATGGCTTATTGGATAGGTCAGCTTGAGGCAGGTAATTCAAGACAATTTGTTTTCGCAAACTTCGCGAATTCTGCCGAGTTTGAGGGAGTCTGCAATTTCTATGGCATCTCTCGCGGATACTTTGCATGTGAAGAGACTGCAAACCCTCCGGTTCCACCATACGAAGATGATATGACACGTGCGCTTGGTGCTTTGAACGGTGTTTCTGATGTCGGATACGACAAGACGAATAATCTATACATGTTTAAGGTTGAGCAGCCGGTCGATTGGAATAATCCGAACGGTGAGAAGTTCAAGCAGTCAGTAGCGATCGATCTTGTTGGAATGAACAAGAATACGGTATTTTCCGTAAACGGATACGAGCTTGAGATCTATGAAGAAGAACTCAGTAAGCAGTACAATTGTAATACAGTCTATGTTGAATACAGATTCTTCAGTGAGTCTGTTCCTGAATCGTTTCCGAATAATCCTGCTCCATATTGGAAATACCTTACGATGGAGAATGCTGCCAAGGATTTCCATCACATAATCGATCTTCTTAAGACTGTATTTAATGGCAAATGGATATTCACAGGCGGAAGTAAGGGCGGCGAGACGACCAACTATCAGTCCATGATGTTCCCGAATGATGCAGATGCTTTTGTCGCATATGTTGCGCCGTTGTTCTCCAGTGCTGCTCAGAAGGGTTTTGGTAAGTATCTCTATGAGGAGATCGGTGATGAGAGATTCGGTAAAGAGAAGGCTGCTGAACTCAGAGCACTCGTGCTTGATTATCAGATCGCGCTCCTTGAGGCACGTCCGCAGATCCAGCCATTTGTAGTTGACGATAATGAAGAATATCGTAGACCGGGTTATCCTGTCTTATCACCGGATAAGGAGTATGATTCTTTCGTATTTGATCAGGCATGTATGTTCTGGCAATATGGTCCTTTTGATGAAGAAGTCGAATATATGCAGGGCATAGTAGATAAGTATAGAAATGGTGATGATACCTATATTCAGGATCTGATGGAGGATTATGAACCGGTATGGATCTATTTGGATGAGTACCGCAGAGGTAAAGATCTTTATAGCCCGTATGACTACGAGAATTTCTGTATCAACTGTGCAAAAGAGTCCGGCGCCTTCGCTGAGGATTACAGCTATCTCAGAAAGGCTTTGAAGGAGCGCGGTTCAACTGCCTATGTCGCAACGACAGAAGCAGATGAGGCTAAGGGATGGCTTTGGACCTTTATCGCAACTGATGTATATAAGACGCTCAAGTTTGATACGACGTACTATCCTAGTATGATCGAATGGTCTCATAATACGAAGTCCACGGTCATCGAACTCTACGGCAGCTCTGATATCTATACATATTTCAGGTTCCCTGATGTTGATGATAATCCGAACTTCTATCTCTTTATAGCTAAGGATAAGTGCCATCAGGGCGACTTCGCTGATTCCGAGGTATGGCCTGAGGTTAAGAAGATCCTCGATCCGATAATGGCTGCTTAAGCATTACAAGACCGTCCGCATGGGCGGTCTTATTTTTGCCTCAAAATACGAAACGTTTCGTGTTGAAATGCTTGTATACCAGGGCTTTTGGGTATGTTATACTGTTCAACGGCCCGGAGGTAAAAATATGAAAAAGATACTTACTTTGCTGTTATCTTGTTTGATAACCGTTGGAATGATATGTGTGCCGGTTGCGGCTGATTATGATATCGGAGACCTTATACCGGGGGTCCAGATCAACAGACCCTGGGGGATCACGCTCTTAACTCCTACAACTGATATTACATATGGTGATCCTTCGCCCAAGCCGAGATTTGCGGTCTTTGGGAAAGAAATGGTGGAAGGTGTTGATTTTGATTACATCTATTACCGTTACAGGGGACCTAACGGTCCTTTTGGCATATCCCATGATTACAGATATGATCGTGAGAGTGGAGACTATGTTGTTTGTGCATATTTCAAGGGCGGCAAATATGTTAAGGAACTATATGAGGAAATGGGTGTTACTGATTATGATTACTACGTAGAACTCGATTCATTCTATGTAGCGCCTTTTGATCTTGCAAATGCTACTTATGACCCTATTCCTGAAATGACATACGATGTCAATGATGAATATATGCCGGTCCATAATCTCAACTGCAAAGGTTATGAGATAAGAGAGTCTGATGTGCAGATATTGCGAAGCAGCGGAACACTCGACAGAACGATCACTATTGCCGAAAACGGCAGGTGTACGGCATATAAAGGTCAGCTGGTCATCAACTATAAGCTCAAGCCGCGCGAGATACCTGCTGATGCGGAGATCACCAAGGACGAATTCGTTTACACGGGACGCAAGATCTATCCTAAAGATGATAAAGATTTCCAGTTGGAGGTCGGCGGACGCACAGTATATAAGAACGATTACTATGCCGATATCGAAAACCCGTACGACATCGGAACTACCAAACTGATCATCACGGGTAAGGACGGATATACCGGAACTGCTGTCTTTGACGTTAAGATCGTACCTGATGACAGCAAGCCGACCCCGACACCAAGACCCACTGCAAGACCTACGTC
>CADCPU010000446.1 GCA_902803365.1 Oscillospiraceae bacterium | reverse complement strand
TTGGGTCTATCTTATCTTATTTTCAGATTGGCAGGTAAAGTATGAGAATGGGAAACAAAGAACACAAAAAGACAGATCGCGCTACGGCAGTTGCGCTTAAGATACTTTTGCCGTTGTTATTGGCTTTCTTGATCTTTTCGGTATATATGATCCCAAAGCTTTCTTTTTTTACGCGTAAGGTTGGAGATGCATATTCCGGTAAGATATTCCCTCGTATCGCGGTTATCGGAAACACGATCTGCAATATTACTGATTTCTCGCTGACCGAATGCTTTGTTGTAGTCGGTATATTGGCTATTGTAATTCTGGCGGTCTTATTTTGGGTATATCTTGTGATCAATATAATCAGGAGGCGTGTCGGAAGGTATCTATACAGGATACTTATCGCGATCCTGGCGATCGGACTCTTTGCTATGTCGGCTTTTCAGCTCATGCACGGATTTAACTATAAGAGGACTTCCGCGATCAGCAGACTTAAGGTATCTTCATCGATAAGAGATCGTTCGGAACTCGAATTCGTACAGACATGGGCTTTCTCGAATATGATCGCTGCAAGGCGCGAGCTTGGTGAGGATCATCACGGCGTTTCACATATGATGACCAGTTTCCCGGAGACTGTATTTCATGCTAATGAACTCTTGGATATGGTCGAAGATACGTACGATCTTGACTTAAGTCCGAATTTTGTACGAGCAAAGCCCGTAATGCTCAGCCATTACTGGTACTATACCGGCATCGTCGGTGTATATGATGCGATAATCGGTGAGTCGAATATCAATACGGAGATAATGCTGCCTCAGGATTTCCCTCTTACGGTCTGTCACGAGATCGTTCATGCCAAGGGTTATGCTTCTGAGACAGACGCGAACTTTATCGCGACGATAGCATGCTGTATGTCTGACAGGCCTGATTTCAGATATGCAGGATACTATGAGATCTTCTCGAGCATATCGGATATACTCGAAAACGAGAGTAATTATGCTTCATATCCTGATTATGCGATGGTAGTTAGAGACAGCAATGCCGATTACTATCATTGGCTCTTGTTCCATGAGGACGAACTCAGTAAGATGGTCAACGACATCTCGGAGAAGACAAATGACACCTTCCTTAAGGCCAACGATCAGGAAGGCGGAACAGATACTTATACAGTAGACAGCAACTACTATGTTGAATTCTATTATAAATATGTACATGACAAGGTAACGGCAGATGATCAGGGTTAAAGTTGAAGGTCATACTAACTTTTACGGCCTAAGTGATGTCATGCGCCTTTTTTACGGTAAGGTGGTAGAAGACAGAGATAACAGTCTTCTTTACTGCGAAGGCGGAGACGTTGATATCATAAGCCGCGTTGACGACGGTATTGTCCGCACATATATCGCAGGCAGGGAAGATGAGTGCCGCGAGCTGATCATAAGAAGAGCAGGAGAAGCGCAGCTTGAGATCAAGCGCGAGGTCAAGCGCCAGCTCTATATCATCCTCTCCGATCTCGAAAACAAGGTCTTTCCGTGGGGCTGCTTAACCGGTATCAGACCGACGATAGTCGCAAGAGAAGAGGGCTCGAGAGAAAATCTCATATCCAAATATCTGTTAAGACCCGATAAGGCCGACCTTTGCATCAAGACAGGGCAGACGGAAGAGCGTATACTTGCGCTTCAGCCTGAAGAGGGGCTTAATATCTATCTCGGTGTCCCGTTTTGTCCGAGCAGATGTGCTTATTGCTCTTTTGTAACTCAGGATATTACAAAGCACCTCAAAAAACTTCCTTTATATGCAGATGCGCTCGTAAAGGAGATAAGCATTATCGGACCGAAGCTCAGCAACGTCTCAACATTTTATATGGGCGGCGGAACGCCTACTGTCTTTGATGACAGGGATTTTGAGAAGATCCTCAATGCCGTTACCGACTATATCCCTATGAATGAAGATACGGAGATAACCGTCGAAGCAGGAAGAGCAGATACGATAAACGAATATAAGCTCAAGGTGATGAAAGAGCACGGTGTCAAAAGGATCTGCATCAACCCGCAGACGATGTCAGAAGAGACATTGAGGCGCTTTAACAGAGCTCATACCGTTAAGGATGTGATAGACATCTATAAGACGGCAGAGAAGATCGGCTTTGAGATAATAAACACGGATCTTATCGCGGGATTGAACTACGATGAGCCGGAGGAACTTTTGGATTCGCTCCAAAAACTTTTCGAGCTCGACCCTGAAAATATCACGATCCATACTCTCTACAAAAAGAGGGCGGCTAACCTTACAAGGGACAATGTCCTCGGAGGTACGGCGGTAGCTGACGGTCTGAGGGATCAAAGGCTCGATGAGACGGTCAAAAAGGCATACGAACTCCTTGAGAATCGAGGTTATCTTCCGTATTATATGTACAGGCAGAAGGATACGAGCCACGGGCTCGAGAATGTCGGTTTTGCCAAAGCGGGGACGGAGTGTCTGTACAACGTCGCCATGATGAGTGACAGAAGAAATGTAATGGCTTTCGGAGCCGGTGCAGTCAGCAAGAGGATCTTCGAGCACGGCAGGCTCGAGCGATGCTCTTCTCCGAAAGACGTAATAAACTATATTGGAGATTGTGAGGCTATAGCCCGTAAGAAGTTGGAATTTTTCGGGCTGATCTGATATGAAGTGTCCTAGATGCAAGACAGTCAACGATAATACCAGAACGATATGCACGAAGTGCGGGTACTATCTCTACAGAAATGATTCTACTCCGAGGTCGAGGATGACCAAGGAGCAGATAAGGAAAGCGGATGCGCTCGATATGTGGCACAAGGTCAGGAAGGTGCTCGTAATCGCATGGCGTATCCTGGTAATCCTCGTTATGACATTCTGGATCGTAGCAGCTATCGTCTACGTCGGCTCATTGTTCGGTTTTAATCTAATGTGATGTTCTCTTTTAAATTTTGTTTGATATAATGTCTTAGAGGAAAAAAGAACATGAGCGACAAAAGTGGTAGTGGATATAGAATGAGTAACAGACGTTTTCTGCTCTTTACGACAGGATTAGTCTGTATTTTGGTTATCGTTCTATTCTATGTCAAGCAATACCACGCTTATGAGAACAAGGTCGTCCCTTCGGTAACTATCGAAGCAGGTACACCGATCCTTCCCACTTATTTCACCAATGAACCTCAATATGTCAAGCCTGCAAAGCCTCTCGAATCGATCGATAACAAAGTTCCCGGTCAATATCCGCTGACATTCTGGTGCGATAACCGTAATTATGAGACTGTCCTTAATATCGTTGATACGATCCCTCCGTCAGCAGAAGTACAAGACCTCGTGACTGATGTCTTTGTCCTTCCTGAAGCGTCGGAATTTGTCACGAACTACGACGATGTGACCAATGTCACATACGCTTATGAGACTGTCCCTGATGTCTCGACCGGCGGCCTTAAGGAAGGCACCATCAAGTTTACCGATACGAGCGGAAATTCGACTGTTCTGCCGGTCAAGCTTACGGTAATAGATGACTTTGAAGCACCTAAGCTCTATGGTGTCCATACGATCGAGGTCTATGAGGGCGATAATATCAAGTACAGGGAAGACTTGAAGATCGAAGACGATAAGGATCCTAATCCGATTCTTGAGATCGACAACTCCAAGGTCGACGTCAAAAAGCCCGGTACTTACGAAGTCACATACACAGTTACCGATTCGACAGGTAACTCCCGCGAATATACTTCAAATGTCGTCATTATGGAAAAGCCTGAAGGCTATGTTGATCCTGAAGAGGTCTACGTACTTGCTCAGGAAGTATTGGATAAGATCACGACAGATGACATGAGTCTCGAGCAGAAGGGCTTCGCGGTCTACTATTGGTGCAAGGAAAACATTAACTACATCGGTCATTCCGACAAGTCACACTGGACTAAGGGTGCTTATGAAGGCTTTACGACATTAGGCGGCGATTGCTTTACTTATGCGGCATGTGCCAAGGCATTGTTCGACGTTTTAGGTGTAGATAACTATATTATCGAGAGGATGGATCCGGGCACTTCAACGCATTTCTGGAATTATGTAAATATTCAGGGCGGCTGGTATTTTATCGACTGCAGCAGGACCAATACTCCTCTTAACGGATATCTTCTCACGGAAGATGAGCTCGATGCACTCAACCGCGTTCACGGTCCGCGTTATCACTATGATCACACGGGTCTTCCTAATGCGGCTACCGAGTCGATACAGAGCCACATTAATTACAATACGAGAAAAGTAGATTTTGACGATGAGCAGTAAGCATAAGACACTTGGAATAATAGGCGGTTTGGGCCCGATGGCGACAGCATACTTTATGGAGATGCTGACGAACTTTACTGATGCTCAAAAAGACCAGGATCATATCAAGATGCTCGTTTACAGTAATCCTAAGACGCCTGACAGGACGGCTTTTGTCCTTAACAAGAGCAGTGAGGACCCGCTGCCTTTTATCCACGAGGCTGCGGTCGCATTGGAGGATATGGGTGCCGAGGTGCTCGCCATTCCCTGTATAACGGCGCATTGCTTTCATTCAAGACTCATCAAGGATATCAGCGCTACGGTGATCAATGCGGTCGAGGAGACAGTCTTGGAGCTTAAGAAGGATAACGCATCCAAGGTCGGCATAATGGCAACTGACGGTACTCTTACGACGGGACTTTTCCAATCCGCGCTCGAAAAGGCCGGAATTACTCCGATCGAACCGGATGATGCAACGCAAAGGCTCATCATGAGCGTCATATATGATGACATCAAGACCGGCAGGGATCCGTCGCAGGAGACCTGCGATAAGATATCGGGATTTTTCGAGAGCAGGGGAGCCGACGCCGTAATACTCGGCTGCACGGAACTCTCGCTCCTGAAGCGCTCCGGCTGCACGATCAAGAATTCGATCGACGCCATGGAAGTGCTCGCAAAAAGGACCGTGGAACTCTGCGGTTATGAATTAAGAAGGGATCGATGATATGAACAATCAACAGAGAAATGTAATGGAATACCTTGAAAAGACGGTGCCTACGTGCCCGGACAAGGTAGCATATTCTAACGAGGATCCCAATAGCGACATAACATTTGCTCAGGTCTACGACAGGAGCCGCGCGATCGGAAGTCTCCTCTATAACAAAGGATATTATAAGGAGCCTGTCGTCGTTTTCATGAAGAAGCACCCGAATGCAATCGTTGCTTTTTTCGGATGCGTTTACGGCGGTAACTATTATGTGCCGCTCGACGAAGAGATGCCGCGATTCAGGACGGAGCTTATCTTAAAGACTCTCTCTCCCAAGGTCATGATCTGCGATGAGACAACGGAGAAGATTGCCAAGGAGATGAGCTTTGAAGGCGAGGTCCTCCTTTATAGCGAGATCATCAAGGCTGATATCGACGAGGCTTCACTTCAGACCATCCGCGATCATCAGATCGATACGGATCCTATCTATATCGTATTTACATCAGGCTCGACAGGCATCCCGAAGGGTGTCGTTGCCTGCCACAGGTCAGTCATCGACTATATCGAGAATCTCTCTGATGTACTGGGATTTAACCACGAGACAAGATTTGCGAA
>CADCPU010000445.1 GCA_902803365.1 Oscillospiraceae bacterium | reverse complement strand
GTAGTCAAGCCGATCGGATGCGGCAGCAGCTGCGGCGTATCCATCGTAAAGACGGACGAGGAATTCAATCGCGCCATTTCTTATGCAGCAGGTTATAAGCAGAAAGTAATAATCGAGCAGTTCATTACGGGTCGTGAGATCACGATCGGCGTAGTAAACGACAAGGCACTTCCGATAATCGAGATCATTCCTCACGAAGGATTCTACGATTACAAGAATAAATATCAGGCAGGACTTACAGATCATATCTGTCCTGCAAACTTCACCGAAGATCAGACAAAGCGTGCTCAGGAGCAGGCGGTAAAGATCTTTAAGGAACTCAAGATGAGGGCATACGGAAGGATCGACATGATCTACGACGAGAAGATCGACGATTTCTGGTTTATTGAAGCAAACAATCTCCCGGGCATGACAACTACAAGTCTTGTGCCGGAAGCAGCAAAGGTTGCGGGGATCTCATACGAGGATCTCTGCGACAGGATCGCAAGATCTTGCGGAAAGAACGAAATCTGATCTTAACGGGGACATGAAGTGAAGGGTGAAAAGGTAAAAGTCGGTATCATAGGCGGAGGTGCGGCAGGTTTGTTTACGGCCTGCCATCTGAAACGCTCCGGTCTTGATGACAGATATGAGATCACGATAATCGAGAAGACCGATGAGCTCGGAAAGAAACTGACGCTCACGGGTCACGGCAGATGCAATATCACGAACCGCAAGGAGATCTCTGAATTTAAGAAGGGTCTTCACGAAGCGGGCAACTTCCTCTATCCGGCGCTCAAGATGTTCGGACCTGAGGATACAGTGAAGTTTTTCGAAAACGACCTCGGATTAAAGCTCAAGGAAGAAGACAACAACAGGATGTTTCCTGTCTGCGACAGCGCGGTCAAAGTAAGGGATACTATCGTATCTTACCTTGGCGATGACGTTGACGTTGTTTTCGATGCCAAGGTGCTCGATATCGACAGGAACAGCAACGGCTTTGACGTATACACAAGATACAAGACATATCACTTTGACGTTCTGGTACTTGCATGCGGAGGCGCATCATTCCCTCAGACGGGTTCGTCGGGCGATTCCTATTCATTCGCGGAAGCATTGGGTCATAATGTTATCCCGATCAGAGCTGCTCTGGCTCCGGTCAAGGTCGACGCGGTCGGCAGAGAGTTTACTTCCGCATTGAGCGGCGTGAGCGTAAATGCGGGCGCCAATCTCTATTACTTAAATTCAAAGCAGAGCGCGTGCGAAGGCGACGTGCTCTTTACGGGTTCCGGATTGTCCGGGCCTGCCATTATGGAACTCAGCCGTGAGATCCCTTCGGATATCGAAGATATGGACGGTTGGATCGAGCTGGATTTTACTCCTTTTATGTCGGATGAGCAGATCGAGAAAGAGTTCCTCAAGATGATCGATACGCATCCTACATCCAAGGTCACGACGCTCGCATCGGAATTCGTTCCGCGCTCCGTATCGCAGAAGCTCGCAGAGAGGGCGGAGGTTACGGATCTTTATGCGCAGAGCCTTACTAAGAGTGCCCGAAAAGCAATCTGTAAGGAGATAAAGCACCTGGAGCTTTGTATCGAGGAAGCACCTGCGATCGAACAGGCTTATGTTACGCGCGGAGGCGTGGATCTTAAGGAAGTCGACAGGAAGACTATGGAGTCCAAACTCGTGTCCGGCCTTTATATCATAGGCGAAGCGCTCGATGTCGACGGCATCTCCGGCGGCTACAATCTGCAGGCCTGCATGAGCGAGGCTTATGTTGTGAGCAGGAGCATAATGGGTTATAATCTCTAATATTATTTATTGGAGGATCCCCATATGAAAAGAGACGATTATATCACCTGGGACGAGTATTTTATGGGCGTTGCGAGTCTTTCTGCACAGCGAAGCAAGGACCCGAGTACTCAGGTTGGCGCATGCATCGTAAACGAAGAGAATCGTATTATGACTGTCGGCTATAACGGAATGCCGCGCGGATGCTCCGATGATGAATTCCCGTGGGAGAGAGAAGGCGGAATACTCGATACGAAGTATGCTTTCGTTTGCCATGCGGAGATGAATGCGATACTTAACTGCGGAACTGCGGATCTTCGTAATACACGCGTATATGTTACGCTCTTCCCGTGCCAGGAGTGCACGAAGGCCCTGATCCAGAAGGGCGTCAAGGAAGTTATCTACATGGATGACAAGTATCACGACACTGACGGTGCCGCTGCAGCAAGAAAGATGCTCGATGCCGCAGGCGTTACGTACAAGAGATACGTTCCGAGCGGCAAGCAGATCCTGCTCGACGTTTGATCCGAAAGAGATAAGTTTTTTTGCTGAAAGCATCACAGAAAAATCTTGCAATATGATTTTCGAGTAGATATAATTAGCGCATATCGTAATTGCGCAGATTGAGAGGAGTAGTCTTCACAAAGCGGCAACAGGGAATGAAGGTCTTAGACTGAGAGCCTTCTATGCAAAAGCGGTTAAGATGAAGTTCGCTCATGAGCAGGAGAGCTGAAGCGTAAGTTGTAGGTTTTCCCGGAGGTTCACCGTTATCTTGAACGAAGAATTGATGGATTCTTGCTAAGTGCAGTCGCAGTATAGGCGGCTGAAGATGGGTGGTAACGCGTATAATATACGTCCCGTCAACGGAATATATCCGTTGGCGGGATTTTTGTTTATCAAAAGTCGCAAAGCAAGAGCGAAAGGAGCGTAAAGATGGCAAAAGAGTTCGAGACATTCATTTGGGACGAAAAGAATGAGTGCATGAGCGAAGACGAACGTGAGGCACTTGTAAGCGAGAGGATCAGAAAGTGCGTAAAGAGACTTTACGAGAAGGTCCCTTATTACAAGAAAAAACTCGATGATGCAGGTGTTAAGCCTGAAGACATCCACGGAACGGAGGATCTCTGGAAACTCCCGTTCACCGATAAGTTCGACTTCAGGGACAACTATCCGTTCGGAACTTTGGCAGTCCCGAGAGAGGAAGTCGAGCGTTTCCATGCTTCATCCGGTACAACAGGCCGTATGAAGGTCGTAGGATACACACATAACGATATCCAGCTCTGGTCCGATATGCTCTGCAGAGCTTTCGCGATGGCAGGTATGAAGAAGGGCGATCTCGCTCATATCTCTTACGGCTACGGACTCTTCACAGGTGGTCTCGGCCCACATTATGCATGTGAGGCATTCGGAGCTACTGCTATTCCTGTATCGACGGGACAGACTGACAGACAGATCATGATCCTTACAGATTGGAAGCCGGACGTTATCTTCTGTACTCCTACATATATGTTGAACCTCCTCGATAAGATGGATGAGAAGGGTGTCGACAAGAGCCAGCTCAACCTGAGGACAGGTATCTTCGGTGCTGAGGCATGGACAGTCGAGATGAAGCAGGAGATCGAGGAGAGAGCAGGTATCAAGGCATTCGATATCTACGGCCTTTCCGAGGTTTGCGGTCCGGGTGTCGGCTGTTCCTGCGAAAAGGGTGACCTGATCCATATCCAGGCTGACCACTTCTGGCCTGAAGTAGTTGATCCTAAGACAGGTAAGCCTCTCCCTGACGGTGAGATCGGTGAACTCGTATTCTCATCCGTTACGAAGGAAGCGCTCCCGCTCATGAGATACAATACACATGACCTTACGAGGATCTATCACGGTAAGTGTGCATGCGGAAGAACTACACCCAGGATCGAGAAGATCACGGGACGCGCTGACGATATGCTCGTTATCCGCGGCGTTAACCTCTTCCCGAGCCAGATCGAGGAAGCGAACGGTAAGCATACGGACGAAGTATCCATGAACTACCAGATCTTTGTTGACCGTATCAACAACCAGGATTCCATCTACGTTAAGCTCGAGCTCAAGCCTAACCTCTTTACGGATACGATGGGTGACCTTGCAAAGCTCAACAAAGCAGTCGAGGCTGACATCACTTCCATCACGGGTCTTCACATCAAGGTACAGCTTGTTGCACCTAATACTCTGCCTAAGTCAGAGGGCAAGATGAAGAGGGTAATCGACACCCGCTTCTGATACATGTGATATACTTACACACGGGCAAACTTTATTTACGGAGTTTAAATATGTGTAAGAAAGCAATCTTAAAAAAGCTCGCCGCAGCAGTGCTCGCACTGACGGTAGGCTTCACAGTAACGATCTACACAGCTTCGGGAACGGTCTTTGCCGCACCCGAAGCTGTTGTTGATACGACAAATCCGTGGGAGAGCGGCGGACAGATCACTCTGACCTTAAGCGGCTGCGACGGATATTCCAAGATAACGGTCAAGGCCGACTTCGGTGGAAGCGTAACCGAAGCAGGCGGATGGGGATTCGATTCCTATACGATCGACGGCAGTGTCGTCACGGCTGTTGTCTCAAAAGACGGACCAAATTCCTGGGGCTTCAACGGAAGCGTCGGAATCCAGGTAACGGGCTCCGGCATCAAAGACATCAAGCTGCTCTCCGTTTATGGTGACAGCGAGGAAGGTAAGGTAAATGCTACGGGCAAGCCTGCACCTGGTCCGGGACCTGCAGGTGATGATAAGAAAGATCCTGCAAAGCCTGATCAGCCTTCTAAGCCGGGTGATACATCCAAGTCCGACAACAAGAAGGGCAAGACAGGAGATGACTGGCTTACCACAGACGGCAGCAAGATCGTCGACAAGAACGGAACCGAAGTATGGCTCACGGGCGTAAACTGGTTCGGTTATAACACAGGAACGAACATTTTTGACGGATGCTGGTCCTGTAACATGGAAAGCTCTCTCAAGGCCATCGCAGACAGAGGATTCAACCTCCTGAGGATCCCGATCTCGGCCGAACTTCTCCTCAACTGGAAAAACGGCATCTATCCGGATGCTAACTTTAATCAGGCTGCCAATGCAGACCTTGTAGGTCTTAACAGCCTTCAGATCTTCGACCGCGCGCTCGAGATCTGCGAAGCTAGCGGCATCAAGGTCATGATCGATATCCACAGTGCTGAGACCGATGCTTCAGGTCATAATGCTCCTCTGTGGTATACGGATAAGATCTCTGCCGATCAGTACCTCGAGGCACTTGACTGGGTATCAGCCCGCTATAAGGATAACGATACGATCGTCGCATATGATCTTAAGAACGAGCCTCACGGCGCAGGCAACGAACAGAATCGCGCAATCTGGAACGATTCAAAGGATGCCAACAACTGGAAATACATCGCGGAGCTTGCAGGTAACAAGATCCTCGACAACAATCCTCACGCGCTCATTGTTATCGAAGGCAATCAGATCTTCCCGACTGATCCTAAATCCAACAATTTCACATCAATGAACGAGGGCGACTACTATAACTCCTGGTGGGGCGGAAACCTCATGGGTGTTAAGTACTATCCTGTGGATCTGGGCTCCAAGGAGCGCAATAAGCAGATAGTCTATTCTCCTCACGATTACGGCCCGGCCGTCTACCAGCAGCCGTGGTTCCACGGCGGATTCGACTACGAGTCCCTCAAGAAAGAGTACTGGAACGACTACTGGCTCTACATTAAGACAACAGACACTGCTCCTATCCTCATCGGTGAGTGGGGCGGATTCATGTCAGGCGATAACCTCACATGGATGAAGTACTTAAGACAGCTCATCGGCGAGTACCGTCTGAACTACACTTTCTGGTGCTTCAATGCCAACTCGGGCGATACCGGCGGACTCGTTCTCGACGACTTCACCACATGGGACGAGGAGAAGTACGCATTTGTTAATGAAGTAATGTGGAAGACATCCGACGGCAAGCCGATCGGCCTTGACCACGAGATAGCACTCGGCAGCAATGGTGTAAACCTCTCCGAGTATTCCGGTAAGAAGGTCGATACTGCTCCTGCACCGGGACCTGCTGATAAGCCGGACCCTGCCGGTAAGCCTGATCCTGCGGCTAAGCCGGATCCTAAGACGGACGAGACCAAGCCTGCAACAACGGATACTACTGCCGCTCCTGCAGCTGCTGAGACTACGGCAACTACTGCTGCTTCAGTGGCCGCTGACGTAACAGAGACATCAGATACGTCTGCTGATGAGACTTCGGAATCCACGTCTACTACGGAGACGATGCTTCCTGAAGATGTCGAGAAGCATAACGGTGAGGGAGAAGGCCTTAACGATGCTCTCTATATGGAGGAGACCAAGCCTGCAAGACGCACGGCAGAGCCTATCAAGCTCGACGGATTCTTCAAAGTCTTGAAGGGCGTAGGTATCGGTGTCGTAGTACTCTTTGCCGCGATACTGATCTTCATAGTCGTAAGAGCAGTGTTGCTCTGGAGGGGCGGCGCGACGATCAAGGAGATACTTATAAATCTCTTTAAACCAAAGCGTTGATCATAAGACCCGGGCGGGCTTTACAGTACGATTCTCAGAAAAAACGTTTCGAGTATGCGCTTTTCGAGTTCAAGAAGGCAAAATTACAGTACAGATCATC
>CADCPU010000444.1 GCA_902803365.1 Oscillospiraceae bacterium | reverse complement strand
GCGTCAGGCAGGCTTAACTCAGTTGGTAGAGTGTCAGCTTCCCAAGCTGAATGCCGCGGGTTCGATCCCCGTAGCCTGCTCCATTTTTCTGCTGCCGATCAGGCAGCTTTTTTTCTGCTTATCGTGCAAATCTGTCCAGGAATCTCTTGCTGTCGGCTTCGTACAAGCTGTTGCCGAGTCTGTCTGCGATCTCTATCGTCATACGCTCATAAGCGCACTGCAGAGGGGAGACGAGATTCTCATTTCCTGTGTTCATACGGTTTGCGCATCCGCATGAATTCGTGCAGCGCTCTTTAAGATCACAATTGACGCAAGACTCCGGAAGAGAATTGCGTGAAGCGATCTCGCGGATCTTAAGATCATTCAGACCGTCGAAGACATTTCCGAGGAGAAAATCCTTATCTCCGAGGAACGATGTGCACGGATATATGTTGCCGGTAGATTCGATCGCCAGCTGTCTTACACCGAGATGGCATCTTCTGGACGGATTGAAGCCCTTGATACACTCTGATATCTTGGCATGTAGTGCGGAGAAGTAGAATCTGTCATCATTAAAGAAGAGCTCGCTTAAGTAATCAGCAACCTTATTCATCTCATCTTTTAAGATACTGAGATCTTCATCAGACCAGCTGACGTTCTTGCCGTATGCGGGACTTACGAGCATCTTCTTAAATCCGAGATCATGGATAAATCTGACATTGTCAGAGAGCTTATGAAGAGACCCCGGAGCCATTACTGTCATGGCATATGAATTGGGAAGTACGGAAAGGAGCTTGCGGCTCTTTTCCTCCAGGACATCAAATGAAGACTTACCGTCAGTGAAGATCCTGTTATCGTCCTGACAAAGTCCGTCAAAGGACAATCCGACTTCCGTGCCGTTTTTCACGAACATATCGAGGATCTCGTCATCCATTAATGTTCCGTTTGTTGTTATCTTGGATTCAAAAGGCATGCCCGTCTTCTCTGACAGAGCATGCGCATATTCATAAGCTTTTGCTATAAGATCTTTTTTGAGGAGAGGTTCGCCTCCGAAGAAGCAGACGCCTGCTTTCTGTCCTTTCGAAAAAGCCAGATCGATCGCAGCTTTGACGATCTCTTCCGTCATATCGAAAGAAGCCTTCTCACGTATGCAATACTTGCAACGCATATTGCAGTTCTGCGTAAGATACAGCGTCAGGTTCATCCTTCGACCTCTTCGCCTTCCCACTGAAGATCGTCATCGTCAGGAGCGCAAGTTACGCCGCCTTCAAGATAGAATTCATCGGTCTCGTCAGTCTCATCAGGGATATATGCTACATCACCTTCAAGAATGAACTCTTCTGTATCTATGGTCTCATCAGACTCATCAGGGACGTAGGCAACATCACCATCGATCATAAGCTCTGTGGACTCTTCTGTAGGACACTGAGTATCGCCTCCGAGGATCAACTCGGTCTCCTCAGTCTCCTTGATTTTCTTGTGTCTGACATTAATCTTGTTTGACTTATCTGCAGGACAACCCGTAAACAAAGTAGCCGCGATAAGTGCAGATGCACCAATCGCATATGCAGGTTTGATATAATTAGTCTTAGGTTCGATCTTCATAAGAGGGTCCTCCTTGCTTATTTATTATATTACACGTAAACCAAGTCTCAAGGTTGCAAAAAGGGACGAAAAAGATATGAAACATATTTCTGCATTATTATCCGTAAGTTTGATCTTAATGATGTCGCTTCCTCTGTCGGGTTGTTCCGAAGAGGTCAAAGAGAGTGAAACAGCCAAAGAAAGCGAGGTTACTCTTGAATCCGCGGCGACCGAGGCAGCGAATGATCTGACCCCAATAAATACACATTCTTCGCCTGTAATAAAAGAGACAACGATACCTGATCAAGGCTGGCAGACGGATGCGTCTTTCCCTGATTGGCAGGATCGTACTGCCATAAGTTCCAATAACCGTTTGTGGTTCTATTCCTATACCGGACAGGGCAGGATATATCTTGATATAAGTGAAGATGCAGGCCCGTTCGATCTTTTCGTAAATAATCAGAAGGTGGATACGTCAGGACTTAATGCCGGAGGCAAGTATGAGATCGATATATCAGGAATCAGTGTTGACGGCCGTAATACGCTCCAGCTCTGCGAGACTGACGGGGGAAGTATCGAAGTGCTTATCCCGTATCCGTCCGTGATCGAAGGTATCCCTGAAGATGTAGGACTGTCTTCGGAGGCACTTGATCTTATTGACCGAATCATTGCTGCTGATGTGGAGAACGGCTTTCCTGCAGCGCAGCTGGCGGTCGTCCGTAACGGCAGGCTCGTGTATGAGAATGCCTGGGGAAATGTCGTGACTTATGATGAGAACGGTGATCCTGTCGATTCAGTACCTGTTACCACGGATACTTTATTCGATCTTGCATCCAATACGAAGATGTATTCAGTAAATTATGCGCTTCAGTATCTTGTGACTAACGGTCAGGTCAGGGTCGATACGAAGATCTCTGATATACTCGGTTCGCGCTTCTACGAAGATACGATCGACATC
>CADCPU010000443.1 GCA_902803365.1 Oscillospiraceae bacterium | reverse complement strand
GATATGATAGGCCACAAGCTCGGCGAGTTTGCACCTACCAGAACCTTCAAGGGTCATGCCGGCTCAAAGACATCTAAGTAATAGCCTGAAAGGAGTGTATGAACATGGAAGCAAGGGCAGAACTTAAATACGCCCGCATTTCACCGAGAAAGGTCAAGATCGTTCTCGACCTGATTCGTAATAAGCCCTGCGATTACGCAATGGCGGTTCTCAAGCACACACCGAAGGCTGCTTGTGAGGATCTGGAGAAACTTCTCAAATCTGCAATGGCAAATGCTGAGAATAACAATAATATGGACGTAAGCAGACTTTATGTAGCAGAGTGCTATGTAGGTCAGGGTCCGATTCTCAAGAGAATTCGCCCGAGAGCACAGGGTCGTGCATACAGGATCGACAAGAAGACATCACACATCACACTGGTGCTCAAAGAGAAAGAATAATCGACGAGGAGGGTAACTAATGGGCCAGAAAGTAAATCCGCACGGTCTTCGTGTAGGTGTTATCAAAAATTGGGACTCACGCTGGTTTGTAAGCGATAAGGACTTCGGCGAAACTCTCGTTGAGGACTACAACCTCCGTAAGACCCTCAAAAAGCAGCTCAACGCTGCAGGCGTTCCTAAGATCGAGATCGAAAGAGACGCAGCTAAGGTCAGAATTCATATTCATTGCGCAAAGCCGGGTATGGTAATCGGCAGAGGCGGCGCAGAGATCGAAAAGCTCAGAGTACAGTGCGAAAAGATGCTCGGCAAGCCTGTTGCAATCAATATCGTTGAAGTAAAGAATCCCGATGTTAATGCACAGCTTATTGCTGAGAATGTTGCACAGCAGCTTGAAAGAAGAATTTCATACCGTCGTGCAATGAAACAGTGCATCGGCAGAGCAATGAAGTTCAATGCAAGAGGTATCAAGATCATGTGTTCAGGCCGTCTTGCAGGCGCAGAAATCGCAAGATCAGAACAGTATCATGAAGGTACTATTCCGCTTCAGACACTCAGAGCTGATATTGATTACGGCTTTGCCGAGGCAGATACTACATACGGTAAGGTCGGTGTTAAGGTATGGATTTACAAAGGTGAAGTACTTCCTACCAAATCTAACCAGGAAGGGAGCGATAAATAATGTTAATGCCTAAAAGAGTAAAACGTCGTAAGCAGTTCCGCGGTAGTATGGCCGGCAAGGCTTCACGTGGCACTACGATCACATACGGTGAATATGGTATCATCGCTACCGAACCCTGCTGGATCAAATCCAATCAGATAGAGGCAGCCCGTATTGCCATCAACCGTTACATCAAGCGTGGTGGTAAGGTTTGGATCAAGATTTTCCCTGACAAGCCTGTTACCGCAAAGCCTGCTGAAACCCGAATGGGTTCAGGAAAAGGTACTTTAGAGTACTGGGTAGCTGTTGTTAAGCCGGGACGTGTAATGTTTGAGATCGCAGGTGTACCTGAAGAAACAGCAAGAGAGGCGCTTCGTCTCGCGATCCACAAACTTCCCTGCAAGTGTAAGATCGTATCAAAAGCCGATCTGGAAGGCGGTGCTGCAAATGAAAACTAATAAGTATACAGCTGAGCTGACTAACAAAACCGATGCGGAACTTAATGCTGCGCTTACTGAAGCTAAGAAGGAACTTTTCAACTTGAGATTCCAGAACGCTACAAACCAGCTTGATAATACTGCAAGGATCAAGGAAGTAAGAAGGAATATCGCCAGGATTCAGACTGTGATCACACAGAAGGCCAAAGAAGCCTGATGATCATAGAAAGGAGTAGATAAAGTGGAAAGGAATTTAAGAAAGACCCGTACCGGTAAGGTAACCAGCAATAAGATGGACAAGACCATTGTTGTTGCAATCGAGGATCACGTAAAACATCCCCTTTACAACAAGGTCGTTAAAAGAACATATAAGCTCAAAGCTCATGATGAAGAGAATGCCTGCAACATAGGTGATACAGTCAGAGTTATGGAGACAAGACCTCTGTCCAAGGATAAGAGATGGAGACTTGTAGAGATAGTAGAGAGAGCAAAGTAAATTTGGCATTTATGTGTGCATAGATGTCAGCACAAAAAGGAGAGTAATCATGATTCAACAGGAAAGCAGACTCAAGGTCGCTGATAACACCGGTGCCAAAGAGCTCCTCTGCATCAGGGTTATGGGCGGTTCCACCAGAAGATATGCGAATATCGGTGATATAATCGTTGCTACTGTTAAGGACGCAACACCGGGAGGCGTTGTAAAGAAGGGTGATGTAGTTAAGGCTGTCGTAGTTCGTACAGTTAAGGGCGCACACCGCAAGGACGGATCTTATATCAGATTCGACGAGAACGCAGCAGTAATCATCAGAGATGACAAAACTCCCAGAGGTACACGTATTTTTGGACCCGTAGCAAGAGAACTTCGTGACAAGCAGTTCATGAAGATCGTTTCTCTCGCTCCCGAAGTATTATAAGGAGGACTCGTGATGGCTACTTGTAAGATTAAAAAGGGTGATACCGTTAAGGTTATCGCCGGCAAGGATAAGGACAGAGAGGGTAAGGTCATCTCTGTTGACCCTAAGAAAGGCAGAGTTTTAGTCGAGGGCATCAACATGATCACCAAGCACGAGAAGCCTTCGTACGCAAATGCGAACGGCGGAATTGTGCAGAAGGAAGCTCCTCTTGATATTTCCAACGTAATGTACATGCACAAGGGCAAAGCGACAAGAGTTGGATTTGACTTTAAGGATGGCAAGAAGGTTCGCATAGCTAAATCTACCGGCGACGTCATCGACTGAAAGTTCGGATAAAAATAAGGAGGAAACAGGAGTTGAGCGCAAGACTTAAAGAAACATATAATAAAGAGATCATTGACGCTATGACCGCTAAGTTCGGTTACAAGAACGTAATGCAGGTTCCCAAGATCGACAAGATCGTTGTTAACATGGGCGTTGGTGAAGCTAAGGACAATGCCAAGGTACTTGAAGGCGCTGTATCAGATATGGAGACGATAACAGGACAGAAGGCCGTTATCACAAGAGCTAAGAACTCCATCGCTAACTTCAAGATCAGGGAAGGCATGGCAATTGGTTGTAAAACTACGCTGCGCGGTGACAAGATGTATGAGTTTTTTGACAGATTAGTCAATCTTGCACTTCCCCGCGTGCGTGACTTCAGGGGTGTGGATCCCAATTCTTTCGACGGCAGAGGCAATTATGCACTCGGCATCAAGGAACAGTTGATCTTCCCTGAGATAGAGTATGATAAGGTTGATAAGGTCAGAGGTATGGATATCATCATCGTTACCACTGCCAAAACAGATGAAGAGTCAAGAGAACTGTTAAGACTTTTCGGTATGCCGTTTGCCAGAAATTAACGGATAAGGAGGAAATCTATTCATGGCTAAAACATCTATGAAGGTAAAGCAACAGCGCAAACCTAAATTCTCAACAAGAGAATATACACGCTGCAGAATATGCGGACGTCCGCATTCAGTATTAAGAAAATACGGGATCTGCAGAGTTTGCTTCCGTGAACTGGCATATAAGGGTCAGATACCCGGCGTTAAGAAGGCTAGTTGGTAACGGTTAGTAAGAATAAAGGAGGCAAATCAAATGACTATGAGTGATCCCATTGCAGATATGCTTACAAGAATCCGTAATGCAAATACTGCAAAACATGATACAGTGGATGTACCTGCATCTAAGATGAAAATTGCGATTGCTGATATTCTGGTAGATGAAGGATATATCGCAAAATATGATTTAGTAGAAGATGGTAACTTCAAGACGATCCGCATCACCTTAAAGTATGGTGCAGATAAGAATGACAAGATCATTACCGGT
>CADCPU010000442.1 GCA_902803365.1 Oscillospiraceae bacterium | reverse complement strand
CTTGTTCGGAGCAACCCACTCCTCTGCGGTGACCGTACCCTCGATCGTGGAGAAGATGTCACCGTATCTGGTGAACTGCTTCGTTGTGTAAGAGAAAGTACCGTCAGAGTTGATCGTGCAGACATTGGACTTGCTCGGATCCTGGCATGTGCCGTAGTTACAGAACTTCAGATTCGAAGGTCTCCACAAAGGCTCATAGTAAGCATATGGCTGCGCAAGCTGCTCGGACTTGACCTTGTCATGGAGGTAGCCGTCCGTGAAGACGTAGCGAGGAGACTCGCCATAGTAGCTGTTCAAGAGCTGGTTAAAATCATCTTCAGTGATCTTTGTGCCGTTATGAGTATACTTAGCACCCTCACCGTTACCGCCGTCATAGACTGATGTCGCCTTCTCAAAGGAATCGATTATCTCAGCCTTGAGAGTATATGTGGTCGGATCGGTATAGAGTCTGTAGCAAGAATATGTATAAAATACATCCTCATCGCCAAAGCGTGTCGCAATAAGGAACATACCGCCGTCAAGATCGATCACGTCAAGTGCTGATGCACTGCCTGCAACAGAACCTGAAGTAGTGATATCAACTTCCCGGAGGATTCCGCTTACATAACTGTACACGAACATATCGACCTTCTGGACGTGGCCTTTCTGCCTTATGCCGCGCATTACGATAAGCTCATCATTACCGTTATCGTTCAGATCACTTACGGCAATAGCGCCGTCAGTAAATACGAGGTTTTCGGCTGCACCGATGTCTTCAGCATAACGTGTGATGATGCCGTAGAAATCCTTCTCCATAGCGTCCTTCTTTACCGGAGCAGTCGTCGGTGTAGGAGTCGGCGTACCTGCAGTCTCAGTAGGTCCTGCCGTAGGAGCAACTGTTGTAGGCTGAGCTGCGTTAGTCGGCTTTGGCGTTGTCGTAGGATCATTGCCCGGCTCGCCGGGAACGAACGGCTCGCACTCATAGACACCTGAAGGGATGCCGTACTTGGCGCAGATGCCCTGGAACTCAGGTGAATTTGCAAATCCTGCGAAGACCTGCTCCTTGCTCATGCCCTGATCCATAAGACCGAGCCAGTACTCGAGTCCGCCCTGATCAGCCTCACGACCCATAAATGCGTTATAGAGACTCTTGATATATTCTTCGTTACTGAGATTCTTGGACAGATATTCCTGGCTGAGGATAAAGTTAGCCGCACAGCCTACGCCATTCAACTGACCTGCAAGAAGTCCTGCCGTCCAATAAGCCTGACCGCCCTGGTCACCTATTCTGCCAAGACAAGTCTTATAAAGTCGCTCAACAAAGAGATTAACGTCATTGACCGTCATTACCGGATAAGCATCCGTAAAGTAGCCCGCCGTAATGCCGTAGCCCTCGCATATCTTGCTGAACTCCTCAGAATTTGCAAAACCCGCGAAAACATTGACCCTCGTCATTCCGCCCTTTATCTGGGAACACCAGTAATCGTAACCGTCATTATCAGGCTCACGTCCCATAAACATCGTGTAGAGATCTTTTACAAAGTCCTTATCAGACTTATTGAGCGCCGTGTACTCGTTACTGAATACAAAGAAGAATACTGTTGCTGAACCGTCGAGCTCGCCGTTGACGATACGGCCCTTCCAGTAATCAAATCCCTCTTCATCAGGTTCGCGTCCGAACGTGACGCTGTAACACCTCTTAACAAAATCATCGATCCCGGAGTCGTCAGCCGATACATTCCGCGTCTGAAGTCCGAATACGGAAACGACCAGCGTGAGGACCAGGAACAAGCTTAACAACCTGTTTCTTAACATTTGCCCCTCCTAACAAAATAATTTGATAGGATAATGATATCACTACAACGGTCGGGATTCTACAAGGAAAGTCGCATCAATCCCCGTGCAATTCGTCGTAAGCCGGGAATGTCGTAACATTGACGGCCTTCCCCTTCTGATAACCTATATTAAAGTATGCGTGCTTGCCGTCGGTTCCCTCAAACATGATGGTCATATCAAGTCCGTCTTCATGCATGCGCTCCAACGCGTCTTCCATCATATCGATCGTCAGATCATCATCAACATAGATGTCGACATGCAGAAAATCATTGTTGATCGCCTTTATATAATTCTTAAAGGTCTTATTCTTAGTCTTAAGTGAGTGGCGGGCTGAATTGTCAAAATCCAACTTATAACCCGGAAAATACGACGATAACAGATCTTCATAATATCTGTCCGTCATACTGGCATACTTGCAACTCAGATAATCATCTGTAAGCTTGCCGTCAACATAATTCACCCTGATTTCCTCATCACCGAGATCTTCACACTTAACGACATAGAGATACGTGCCGAACGGATGAAACTCCGGGTACACGCTGCCTCCGTAATCCTCATAGCGCACGAAAGTAAACTTCTCTCCATACGCCTTCTCCATCTGCTTCAACGCCTTGCGCCTTGCAGCCGGATAAGGATTAAGGATACAAAACAGCAGCACAATGACTGCGATATTGATCGCGATAACAGTACCCACGATCGCCAAGACCTTAGGCTTTTTACTTTTCTTTGGAAGTTCTGATTCGATTTTCATATACCTTTTACCAAACTGTAGCCAACACCTGAAACCAATACGGACATTATAGAGTATTTATGCCGATTTTGCACATCAAACAGAACGGTTATTGACATTTTACAATAAAAATCCTCATTTTCGGGCTCGAAAATGGCTCTTATGTTACACGGCGCTTTCGTTTTCATATGATAGAATCAGAGAGGTGAAAAAAACAAGAATAATTACGGGGGAATTTCAAATGAAAAATTACTTTGATCTTTCAGGACAAGTTGCAGTAGTAACAGGCGCTTCCACAGGTCTCGGACTTCAGATGGCAAAGGCTTTCGCAAGCCAGGGCGCTAACCTCGTTCTCCTCGCTCGTCGTCAGAACCTTCTTGACGAGAACAAGGAAGCAATCGAGAAAGAGTTCGGTGTAAAGTGCCTCGCTTACGCATGTGACATCACTGACACAGAAAAGGTCAAGTCCGCTGTTAAAGCAACAATGGACACATTCGGCCGCGTAGACATCCTCGTTAACAACGCAGGTACAGGCGCAGTCGCTCCCACAGTAGATATCGAAGACTCCGTCTTCATGAACGAGATCAACGTTGACCTCTTCGGCACATTCATCTGTGCCCGCGAGTTCGCAAAGGAAATGCTCAAGGCTAAGTACGGACGCATCATCAACATCGCATCCATGTACGGCCTCGTTGGTAACATGGCAGCTACATGCGCTCCTTACCACGCAGCAAAGGGCGGTGTCGTTAACCTCACACGTGCTCTCGCAGCTGAGTGGGGCAAAGAAGGCATCACAGTTAATGCTATCTGCCCTGGTTACTTCTGGACACCTCTCACAAAGGACACCCTCGAGACAGACTGGTTCTCCGCATACGCTAAGGGTGCCATCCCGATCGGCCGTTACGGCAACGAAGGCGAGCTAGACACAGCAGCTCTCTTCCTCGCTTCCCCTGCTTCTTCCTACGTAAACGGACAGAACATCGCAGTCGACGGCGGTTACACAGCAATCTGATTCCAGATTTGGTTTACACATATAATTGATCGGCTCTCTCCTTGGGCCGATCTTTTTTTGCATTTTTCCGCTCCGTGTATCCGTTTTGGATACAAAAATTTACTCCCCCCGGATTTTTCTCACCCCTGGGGTGAGTTTGCATAAAATATATTTGATAAAACACATCGAAAACGCAGTATGCGCACTTGACGATACACAAAGCCCGCTTGATTCTCTTTTACAGATCTCGGATCAGGCGTCAAGGCTGCCCAAGGCACCGCTTTGCGGCTTTGGCCTTGACGTCTTTATCCGTGATCTGTTTCTTGTAACCAAGCGGGCTTTGTTATCTTTTAGCCAAAAACCTTGTGCACTGTGTATCCGTTTTGGATACAAATTTTCAAAACACATCACTCCGTGTATCCAAAACGGATACAGAAATAAGAGTTCTCTGCCAAATTTCATATACCAAGATTCACAATACAAAAAAGCGGCGGTCCGAAGACCGCCGCCCCGAAAGATCATATCAGACAAAGATCTTATCTGATAATACCGTAGGAAGCACAGATGTTTCCGAATTCAGGAGATACTGAGAATCCGTTGAAT
>CADCPU010000441.1 GCA_902803365.1 Oscillospiraceae bacterium | reverse complement strand
TTCATTAACATATACTGTCTTTGCGGCTTGACCCGCGGCTTTATACGTGTATGAAGTATTCTTGCCGTCAGTATCGTACTGATATCCATATCGGCAGCATCTTACAGGTGAAACCTTCTCTGTAACTCCGCTGCCACAGCTCTTCCGCGGAATATGACTGCGCCCGCGAAAAGTATGACGCTGATCATCAGGCAGATCGCCCAGGCAAGCGGCATCTTTGAACTGACAAAATAGCAGATGATGCCCGGAACAAGCCCCATCAATAATCCCGAGAGAAGATAAGACATCGTATTGCCGTTCTTGTCTATCAGCGCGAGCACGAAATTAGCCGTTATCGTAGCAGCGAGCGCTATCGGAACCACGAGATCGATCGTGATCTTCACAAACCCGAAAAAGTATGCGGTAACACACCACATGGCGATCGTGATCAACACCAGCATGGTAACCTTGCCCGCTGACCCCCTGCCCAGCTTAAACTGTCGCATGATCCCGAACCCGAGACCTATGAGCCACATTGCCAGAAGAAGGCTCCAGTGAAGATCGGCAAATCCGGGCAAACGAAGCCCGACCATAAAGTCAAGACCGATACCTACGATAAGGAGTCCCCAGACGACGGCAAGCTGCATCTTATAGAGGAAAGACCTCTTCTTCTGGGCCTCAAACTCAGGATAACAAGGCGCTTCAGCCGTACCCGTCAGCTTACTTTGGCACAACGGGCATTTGGTAAGATCACCTTCGATACCGACTTTGCAATAAGGACAACGTCTCATCTGATCACCTCCGTCGCACTTACGGTGATATCAACTCCGGACTCGGAGAGAGAACGCACCAGATTTTTGACGACCCCGGTGTTCATGTATGCCGATGATACACCGAGCGTTATGTTCTGCCCGTAGCCGAACATGGTCGAAAAGATCGTGTTCGTACTGCAAAAGCCGCTGTAGTTATCGATACGGTCTGCAAGCTGTTTTGGCGGACGCTGTACGCCCATATTGGAAAAAGTCATAGTAACTTTCTTATTCGATTTCTTGGTAAAGTGACGCACTACGAGCTGCTTTATGAAGAGCGGCACCAATCTGACCGGAAATACATATTCCATCGTCTCAAAGTTATCCATCTGCTTTTTGACATTCTCCTCGGTCAGCTGACACTTGAGATTTGAGTCAAATTCAGAAGCGAGTTCTTCAAGAGAGATATCACTGTCAAAGACATGCGTCACGTTCACACTGTTGAAGAAGTTACGCGCGGTCTTAGACGGATAATAATTCCTGAGATTAACAGGAAGAGATATCGTCACGGGCAGATTACGCTTTCTCGGCGGCATCTCATCACGGATTGCAAGCATCCAGAGAGCTCCGAGATAACTTGTAAGAGAGACATTCAATTCCTTGGCTCTCGGGAGCAGCTGCGAAGTCGGCATACGGATCTCAAAAAACTGCAATTGATCATAAGGCAGCTTCAGGCCTCCGAGACGGAATGCCTTTTTTCGAGAAGGTCCGTGCGATAGATTCTTGCTCCCGAAAAACTGACGGTAGCTGTCCTGGCTCAAGTCGCCCTCAGAAGCGCCCGAATGAACGGTAACGTCATCAAACTCACCCGGATACTTACGCTTAAGATAATCGAGCACGATGATATTAAGAAATTCCATGGCGCCCGTTCCATCCGCGAGAACATGCGACAGATCGAGATTGATCTTCTTGCCGAAGTATGTCACCTGATAGTGGAGCATAGTCTTGGACGGAACATAAAGGAGCGGACATATCCTGTCGTCATCCTGCTTTACCACAGGCATAAGATCCGTATCCTCCATATAATGCCAGAATACTCCGCGTCTTATCCTCACCTGTACCTGCGGGCGATCTTCGATAGCCGACAGCACCGCCTGCTGCAAAAGCTCGGGATCAACGTCTTCCTTCAGGAGACAAGTGAGGCGGAAGGATCTGGTATCCCTCTCTCCTATTGTCGCGAGGAAAACTTTGGCTACGTTGTCGATCTTATACCAGTTAGCGCTTCCCACCGATCGTATCCGACACATGCGCAGCCATCCGCTTCATCGCCTCACGGGTCATGGAGCCCGGCATCAGCTGATACACATGCCATCCTTTCTCTTCAATATCAAGTTCGGCCGTACCTCCGGCCTTATCTATCTGCTCCTTGAGCTTTATACTGTCATCCAAGAGGATCCCGTTCCTGCCGGCCATGATATAGACAGGCGGAAAATTCTCAAATCTTCCAAACAGCGGACTGAATTTCTTATCTGACGGATCCCTGTCACCTATGTATGACTTGGCTGAATTTCCCACAAACTCCTTCGTAAGGATCGGGTCGATGTCCTTATTGGTCTCATAGGATCCAGACGTTAAGGTCATATCGGTCCACGGGCTGAACAAGATAAGTTCTCTTGGCAACGGCCTTCCTTCTGCCATAAGCCTCTGGGTCAGACATAGCGCCATATTTCCTCCAGCAGAATCACCTGCCAGGAACACATGATCTGCCTGCGCAACATTCTCAACGATATAGTTCCACACGGCATCCACGTCCTCTTCAGCTGCCGGGTACGGCTCCTCCGGTGCCAGACGATATGCGAATGAATAGACAGTAAATCCCGTAGCCAGCGCAAACTTCACCGCGAGATTTCCCGCGTAGTCAAGCCCGCCGCTGACATATCCGCCGCCGTGACAATAGAGGATCACATAATCAGCATTATGTGCCGAAAGAGGCCTGACCTCTTCACAGTCGATCTTATCAACGCTGAATCTGCGGCGCTCCACATCACCTTTGGGCGTCGCGAGACGACTTGCCCAATCGGCAAGTTTACGATGACGCTTAATATCTGCCAACGAATCCGCCTTACCGGTCATGAAATTCGCAGACTTCAATGTCTTAACCCATGAATTATTCATCGCTATATTTTTAATCAAACATGCTGTCTACAACAGCAACTACCGTACATCCTGAGAGATCACCGTTTTCGAGATATGTCTCAGTCTCAGATTCGAATTCCACTTCAAAATCCTTATAGTGCAGGTATCCTTGATACATACCCGTATCTTCATTAACATTGCCGGGATGCAGGCTCTCCGCCTCCCCGATCGCATTGACGAGATCTGTACAGCTCTTGCCTACAAAGCCCTCTGCCGTACTTCTCAGATCCTGCTCAGCTGCCGTAGAAGCTTCAACCGTGGTCTCCTCAGCAGTTGTTTCCTCCACCGTTGTTGTCTCAACCGTCGTCTCTTCTGTCTTATCACTGCATGCCGCAAACGCAAAGATCATACTTCCAGCAAGTAAAAACAATAAACTCTTTTTCATCTTATACATACTCCAAAAATGCAATTTCCCTTATTATACCAAATTCATGAGCGAATACCCTGACACAATGCCGAAGCCGTCCGCAAAGCAATCAAAAAGGCTGCCTCAGATGATCCTGAGACAGCCCGTTCGAATCTTAATTGGTTGAAATAGTATCCTCTTTTAGGATCATACTCACCCCAACATCAGAGGCAGGTGTCTAACAATAGGCTGATCTCTTCACACTATGATTACGGCCTTGAAATTTACGTCTTAACTCTCTGTCCGCCAAAAGCGTGTATCGACCTGGTACCGGCCTTTACACTTCCGCCCTGCAGGCTACCTTTTGGAATAAACAGCTCATCGCCTGAATGAAGCACATGCGCTGTACCGTTTATGGTGACAGTGTATTCGCCCTCAACCACGAGCATGTATTCGTCGTAATCGTGAGTATGCTCCTTCGATACCCTGTCCGCCTTATAGATCCAGAAAGCCATCTGGCTTCC
>CADCPU010000440.1 GCA_902803365.1 Oscillospiraceae bacterium | reverse complement strand
CGGGTTGCGGATCGAAGCTTCGACCTGAGACTTCTCGAAAGCCAGGTCGGCATCGTGCATCTCGCAATTCGTGATCTTCAGGTTCTTACAGTAGCAGAACGGCTGTGTGCCCCTGATCTCACAATTGATGAACGTGACATTATCGGAATACCACGCAAGATATTCGCTGTTGATGACCGAGTCCCTGACGATGACGTTCTTGGCATGCCACAGAGCATCCTTGGTATCGAGCCTGCAGTCCGTAAGCGTAGCATCGTGAACATACTGGAATGAGTACTTTCCCTTAAGTGTCATATCCTTGAGCCTGAAGTTTGAGGCGCGCATCATGAAATACTCACCCTCACACCTGGAGTGGACCATCTCAAGATCATCCGTATTCCAACCAAACTCGGGCGATACGATATCACATTCTTCGATCATGATCTTGTTGCATTCTCTGATCGCCTTTACTCCGTTGATCTTGCAGTTGTTCAAGATGACCTCACTCGAATACCACAACGGTGCTCGGCACTTCTCGCCCATCTCGGTATCTTCGATAATGAGCTTGGTGTTGTGCCAAAACGGATATCTCAAGTTGAAAAAGCAGGATTCGACCTTAACGGCCGAAGATTCCTTAAGCGCACTCTCGCCGTCGGCAGGTCCTTCGATCCTGCAGTTTCTCAGGAGCAGATTCTCACTGCCGTAAAGCGCTCTTTCCTCATCAATAGTCTTGTTCTCGATCAATTTCATATTCTTTATCCTCAGATATTACCAATCGCTGTCCCAATCAGAACCTGAATCAAAGTCGTAACTGTCATAGGAACTGTCCCAACTGTCGTCATTGCTGCCGCCCCAGTCGCTGTCTGACTCCCAGTCGCCCTTGAAGTCATCCTCAGGGAATTCGGCAAAGCTGTCATTGCTGTCGATATCTTCGTAATCGTCATGGAGGAATTCCGCATCGTCCATGTAGTCCGACATATTGGAAGTCCTGCTCCAGTCATCGGTAGCATCATCATACATGTACCAGTTGCTGCCGTGTCTGTAGTACGTGTCACCATTGTAGTTATAGTAACCGTCCTTCATACTGTCGGTTATCGCAAGTATTGTTCCGACCAGAAGGAAAATAACTATAGCAACAACGATAACTACCTGACTGCAGCCGGGGTTGTTCTTCTTCCTGCTTGATGAACGTGACTGTGAATTGGCTCTCGGCTTACCCGCCGTCGCCTCTCTGGCATCCATTACCAGATCCTTTATCTTTGTATAGAGCTCGTTGACGGCATAAAGCTCATCCGTACCCTCATACCTTATCGAACGGCTGCCGTCAGCCTTGTTCTTATAGACGACAAAGTGACCGTTCTTCTCATTCTTATATATACCAAAGGCCTTCGGCGCCTTATAATCCTCGCCGATATGCACGTGCATCTTCTCGAGCGGAAGCTTGTTCTGCGTGCAATAAGCCTTCAATTCTTCAATTGTCTTAGGGGTAGTTACCGCCGTTCTCATAAAGTGCGTATTAGTCGCACCGCAATGAGGACACTCCTCCTCAGTACTGTCGATGTAACTGCCGCAATAATCACAATTTACCTTCATAGGTACCTCCACACTCTCACTCAATGCTGATTATATCACAGATCCTTGCCCAAAAAACTATCCAAATGGCGGTATCTTGGAGAGATGGAATACTACGATCCGACCGATGAATTACTGCCGCTGATCATTAAGTGACAGAAGCTTTATAATCATCGATTATTTCCACATTGTAATTATTTTCTTTTAAGCCGGCCTCGAGCTGCTCAAGGTTCTCGATCGGGAGGACCAATCCGCTAAGTTCAGGCTTGTTTGGAATGATCACTATCGAATATCTGAAGACTCTGATGCACTTTATGCCGTCACGGTTATATGTAATGGAATAATCTTTGTACTTACTGGTAATGCCGGTCTGATCGAGCTCGATCTCCCTGTGCTCCTGATTCTCCGCGATAAGTTTGTACGACCTTTTAAATGATATTAATCTGAAAATATACAAAGCGATCAGAAGCAGCATCATGCCGGATAACAAAACAAGAAACGGCTCATTCGGGAAAAACGCCAGCACACCTATAACATATATACTCGAAATGATCGTGAACACCACACAGATCATGAAATTATTCTTAAGTCCAGCTCTCGGATTCTTATGAAGTTTCTTCATCTGACAAATAATGTCAGCAGACTCTTTGGCATATGCCGTTATGTTTTCCGGTCGTTGATAATTCATATT
>CADCPU010000439.1 GCA_902803365.1 Oscillospiraceae bacterium | reverse complement strand
TCAAGAAGGGTGTGCTCGCAGGCTATCCTGTAGTTAACCTCAAAGCTACTTTGGTAGACGGTTCTTACCACGATGTAGACTCATCGGAAATGGCATTTAAGATCGCTGCAAGCCTTGCATTTAAGGCAGGTATGGAACAGGGCAATCCGATGCTCCTTGAACCATACAGCACGGTAGGTGTACATATCCCTGAAGATAAGCAGGGCGACATCATGGGTGACATGAGCAAGCGTCGCGGCAGGATCATGGGTTACGGTACCGACGAAGACGGTGCAACTGTTGTATCCTGTGAGGTTCCTACGGCTGAGATGGCTACATATGCTACTGACCTCAAGTCAATGACTCAGGGCAGAGGCTGGTTCACCATCGAGCATGTAAGATATGAGATGGCTCCACCGGAAATTGCCGAGAAGGTTATTGCCGAGAGCAAGAATGAAGAAGACTAATCCTTTTTGTGTTAACCATTTTTTAAGGGATACCCCGTTTCGGGGTGTCCCTTCCTCATCTAAACGTAAAATAAAAGTGTATAATATAAACACTATATTCAGGGAGTGTGAAACATGAGCAATTATGATTATCTGATCGTCGGTGCCGGTCTTTACGGAAGTGTTTTCGCGAGACTTGCAACTGATAACGGCAAGAAGTGTCTCGTTATCGACAAGAGGAACGAGATCGCAGGCAATATCTATACTGAAGAAGTCAACGGTATCAATGTGCACAAGTACGGTGCACACATTTTCCATACCAGCAATAAGAAGGTTTGGGATTTTGTAAATAAATACGCTGAATTCAATCGTTATACTAACAGTCCGATCGCCAATTACAAAGGTGAGATCTATTCGATGCCTTTTAACATGTATACGTTCAACAAGATGTGGGGTGTCGTAACTCCTGAGGAAGCCAGAGCAAAGATCGCTGAGCAGATGGCAGACTCCAAGGTGGATGATCCGAAGAATCTTGAAGAGCAGGCAATGAACCTGATCGGTAAGGACATCTATCAGAAGCTCGTCAAGGGTTATACTGAAAAGCAGTGGGGCAGAAAGGCTACGGAACTTCCGGGCTTTATCATCAAGAGACTCCCTGTAAGATTTACCTATGACAACAACTACTTTAATGATACATATCAGGGTATCCCGATCGGCGGTTATACGAAGATGATCGCCAATATCCTTGACGGTATCGAAGTGCGTCTGGGAGTAGACTTCCTTAAAGATCGTGAGAATCTCTCATCTCTTGCAGACAAGATCGTTTACACGGGTATGATCGACGAGTATTACGATTACTGCTACGGTGAGCTTGAGTATCGTTCATTGAGATTTGAGACTGAGGTAATGACCGATGTCGATAACTTCCAGGGTAATGCGGTAGTTAATTACACTGATGCCGAGACTCCTTACACGAGGATCATCGAGCATAAGCATTTTGAGTTCAATACATGCCCGGGAACAGTTGTTTCCAGAGAGTATCCGGCTACTTGGAAGAAGGGTGACGAACCTTACTATCCAATGAATGACGAGAAAAATAACGCACTATTTGTGCAATATTCCGAGCGCGCCAAGGCTGACAAGAACGTGCTCTTTGGTGGTAGACTTGGTAAGTACAAATATTACGATATGGACGATACCGTCGAAGCTGCCATGAACGATTACGATCAGGAATAATAATCAAAGGCTCCTCTCGGTATCATCCGACGGGAGCCTTTTAATGCGTTTATCAAAAGACCTTACGGTGGGGCATCCTTTCAAAGTGATGCTCCTTTTTTCTTTGCCGATGTTCATAAGCGTCGTATTTCAGCAGTTCTACAACCTTGCTGACAGTATGATCGCCGGACACTATGCGGGCGAAGACGCTCTTGCTGCGATAGGCGCATCATACCCGGTAACCATGGTATTCATGTCCGTATGCTTCGGATGCAATATCGGTATCTCGATCGTGACATCAAGGCATTATGGTGCCAAGGATCACAAGAACTTCTGCGTTACGCTCAAGACCGGACTTTTTGTAAGCCTTATCTGTTCGATCGTTTTGACTTTGGCAGGACTTCTTACAGGAAGATTCCTGCTCGAGCTCCTTGGAACTCCGGGGAATATCTTCGATGATTCGCTCTTATACTTAAATATCTATCTTTACGGTTTTATCTTTCTCTTCTTTTATAATGTATGTAACGGCGTATTCACGTCGATGGGTGACTCGATCACGCCACTTATATTCCTTATAATATCTTCG
>CADCPU010000438.1 GCA_902803365.1 Oscillospiraceae bacterium | reverse complement strand
CCTCCGTGAAGCGTTACTATCTTTTTCGAGATCGATAATCCAAGACCGCTTCCCTTACCGGTCTTTCTGGAATCATCACCTGTTCTGAACGGTTCGAAAAGGCTCTCCTTAAGCTCATCAGCTATTGCGGGACCGTTATCCGAGACAACTATCTCTATCTGTCCGCCGGAAGATCTCTTATCTGTCAGACTGACTTTTACGTCGACACCTTCAGGATTATGTTTTACTGCGTTACCCAAAAGGTTGGTGATGACTCTCTTCATTTGAGCTGAATCAAAAGAATACATTACAGGCTCCTGCGGTATATCCGCATCGAGCTTCATGTTTTTCTCTTCAAATCTCAGGTAGTTATCGGCCGTGACCTGACGGACCAGTTCTGCAATGTCTGAATCTTCCTTTGTAAGGTTATATTCTGTACTTCCGAGCTTGGCGTATTCGAGCATCTCTTCAAGGAGCGAATTGGCATTTTCGGTCTGCTCGATTATGGTATCCAGATATCCTGCCTTGGTCTTCTCGTCCAAGTTGCCTTCCTTGATGATCCTGGCATATCCCATGATCATAGTCATCGGAGTCTTAAGATCATGGGCGATCTCAGCATACAATTTTCTGTTCTTCTCATTTGTATCATTCTCGAGTTCCCGGGCCTTCTTGAGGCTTTCAACCATGGAATTGAAACTTTCTTCGATAAGTCCGAATTCCATTCCGTCCAAGGACTTTATCTGCTCATCGAGATTACCTTCTTTTACTTTTTCCATACTCTTAGATATCTTGCGGACAGGTCTTACGATCCTCATATATATGATGAGTCCTATCACAACAATAAAGACACCCCACAGGATCGTTTTGGCAACAAATGCGATCTTGTCAGGATCCCCGACTTCTCCAACTGAATTCCATCCTTCAGCAGCACCCCTGGCAAAATCATTCACACTGGTCTGAAGTGCCAACGCGACAACAAAGAAAAAGAGCAATGTCAAAAGAAGTGTCTTTATAGAAAATCCGCGTTTCTTATTCACTTAGTCCTCCATGCGATATCCGAGACCTCTTATCGTCTTGATATGGTCGCCGCTGTCATCGGATATCTTGGAACGAAGTTTGCTTATTGCCACCATAATGCTGTTGTCATCAGGAATGATATTGTTATCCCAAACTGCTTCATATATCTGATTCTTGGTAAGGACTTTCCCCTTGTTGATCATGAAATACTCGATCATCTTATATTCGAGTGCAGTAAGTTCAACAGGCTGTCCTGACTTTGTCAGCGCCTTGGAATTAAGGTCAAGGACAAGATGACCGCATGTTACGGTCTTCTTTTCTTCCTCTGCCCCACGATCATAACCGTAGCATCTTCTCAAGTTGGCAGAAACTCTTGCTGCCGCTTCCAGCGGGTCAAAAGGTTTAACGATATAATCATCGGCGCCGATCGAGAATCCTTTTACCTTGTCGAGTGTATCACCCTTCGCGGTCAGGAACATGACCGGAACATTACTTGTCTCGCGAAGCTTGGTCACAAATTCGTAGCCGTCACAGACAGGCATCATTATATCCGTAAGGACTATATCTGCCTTTTCTCTCGAAAAGACTTCAAGTGCTTCTCGTCCGTTTTCGGCACATACGACACTCATTCCCTGCATCTCAAGACAGACCTTCAAAAGTTCTGTTATCTTTGGTTCATCGTCAACAACCAGTACTTTGTACACGTTCTTTTCTACCCTTTCCGAGCATCAAATAACCGGTGATCAATGCAATAACAACTGCTACTATGATAACGGCTACATGCTTTATAACATATCCGTTTACTTCTGTATAAAAAGGAATTCCCTTTTTCACCAGATAATTTTCTAAAGAAACAAATGCATTCAATGCTGCATGCACACTAATACTATACCAAATGTTACCCGTTTTTTCGAAAACACAGACAAGGATGAATCCGACTGCAAGGCACATGATAAAAGCCTGCAACTGGAAACCGTGAACAAGCGCAAATGCAACAGTAGTAATGACCATCGAGATCTTCTTGTTGAACGAGTGACGCAATGCTCCGTAAAATCCGTATCTGAACATCAACTCCTCGGATATCGGCGCCAGTAAAATGGAGCATACATAATCCATCAAAGAGCTGTCGGAATTAACTTCCGGTGTCAGCGGATGGATCTTACTGAAGATCAATGCCAAAACAGATCCAAGAATAACCTGAACTGCAGCTACAGCAAATAAGGAGACCGGAACTACACGTTGATCCAGCTTGATCCTTCTTTCCTTAAGGTCTTTACACCACCCGCGCTTTAATGACAATAAGGCAATAAATACGGATCCTACGACTATTCCCAATGTACCTGAGTAGGCAGCCGATTGGTCATATGTCAGTCCCGGCTGCAGCAGTTCCAAGATCTTATCAAAAACAGCGATCGACGCAAAAGATACGGCTACTGTCGCTAATATAACACCTATGAACTTAAGAATCTTTTTTATCATTTTTCTTTCCTCCTTTTCTGTTTGTAACAAGAAATATGATCACGGCTGCAACGATATAACTTGTATTAGCCAGAATAAAACTTGAAAGAGTGGATTCATTTCCGTTTGTAAAAGTCTCTTCGATCGTCCTGCCGGAGATCATTCCGAATTCGAACAAAGTCATGAAATCCAAAGCCATATGAAGCAGTATCGCAGCATAAAGATTTCTGTATCTGACGTAGATCGTATTTACAAATACAGCCATGCAGAATACTGAGATCATCTGTAACACCGTATTCCTGACAGATTGACCGCGGAGCAGGTTTGTAAGATGGAAGACCGAAAATATAAAAGCACCCACGAGGATCGTCAGTATTTTCCCTTTTATGTCGGAGCCGAATCTTCTAACCAGGATCTCAGTTATTGTTCCGCGGTTGAGCAATTCTTCGGAAAAGCAGACCGCGACAAGGAACAGAACAAATATCATGATCTCCGGAGCTGATTTAAACCTGAGTCCATTACTTATACTTTCTTTTATCTGAATATATATCCCGAACCCGGTGATCAGAAAGAACCACAGACCGCACAGGAGACTCTTTCCAAGTCCTTTAAGCGGATTCTTAACAGAAGACATCGTTTTAAACGAAAACACAACGATCAAAACAGGAATCGTAACCTTAACGATCTCGCTTATCAGTTCCCCCAGATTGCTTCCCGGGAACGATATCCCCAAAGCACCGCACAAGTATTTGATCGAAAAAGAGAGTATCTCAAATACCAGATATGCAACTATCACCTTTATTATGGCGTTATTCCATAAACGTTTTAACATCATATGCCTCCTTAACGCATTTGCTTTATGGATCAATGATAAAAAACGTATATTTCTCCTGCCTGATCAAAATCTTAACGTAACCTTAAAATAAAAACAGGAGTTCCGAACGATTCGAAACTCCTGAAAATACTGGTGTTCGCGAGCGGATTCGAACCGCTGGCCTACCGCTTAGGAGGCGGTCGCTCTATCCTGCTGAGCTACGCAAACAGATCGTGCT
>CADCPU010000437.1 GCA_902803365.1 Oscillospiraceae bacterium | reverse complement strand
TCCTGAGAAGCGATAAATCCTTCAAGGACTTCCCTTCTGGTTGCTCCGTAATAGAAGATCTGATCATTCCAATACGTATAACCGGAAGCATCAGGCTCTCTGTTAAAAAATACGCGGTAAAGTACCTTTACATAATTATCTACATTGTAATTAAGTGAATAGAATTCATCACAAGAAAAGAAGAATCTCGCGATATTTGATGCGGTGATCGTCCCGTTATCGAGCTGGTCGCACCAATACTTAAGTCCGTCACCGTCAGCATCTCTGCCCATGGCAAGCTTATAAAGTCTCGAGATAAAACCTTCAACGCCCTGGTCAGATACTGCAGCTCGATAATAACCGATCTGAGGTTCTGCCGAACGATCCGCCAAACTTGTCGTTCCTGCTGATACCAACATGGCAGCCGACAAAAAAACACACATGAACTTATTAAGTTTCTTCATAAAACACTCCCTCAACAACCAATACCATTATATCAAATCTGCTCAAACATAGAAACAAACAAAGCAGGTTCGATAGCCTCAGCTCTGACTTTTTTATCGATGCCGAGATTATCCAGGATATTCTCGATGTCAGATCCGTGACTTTTGGAGAACGCCTTGAGAGAATTTGTCAAAGTCTTGCGGCGCATTGAAAATGCGGCTTCCACAAACTCGCAGAAATCTTCATTTATAACAAAACCATCTCTTCTTGTCAGACTGATGACCGCAGAAGTCGTGTGTGGAGCCGGATAAAAACAAGAGGACGGAACTGTAAATTCTCTTTTTACGTCACCGTAGACACTGCAAAGAACAGCCAAAGGACCATACTGCTTGGTGTTTGGAGAAGCGATTATCCTGTCAATCGCATCTTCCTCAACCATGAATGTCATCTTATCTGCAACAGTACAATCCGTAAGAAGTTTCTTGATGATCGGTGTCATGACATAATACGGGATATTACTTATGACCTTGTCAAAATCCTTAGAATATGAATCTTTTTCGAGTTTAAGATAATCAGAGCAAATGAACTTGTCACCATAAGTGTCCTTTAAGACTTCAAAGAGACCTCGATCGATCTCAACACCGGTATAATCAGCACCGAGTTCTATTGCCTTTTCAGTCAAAGCACCAAGCCCGGGCCCTATCTCGAGGACAGAGCTGCCGGGCTTGATACCTGAAATCTCTATTATTTTGTTTATGACACTGTCATCGCACAGAAAATTCTGTCCGAATCTGCTCTGAGCATTAAGTCCATTGCTCGAAAGAACTGATATGACGGTATCTTTATCCATATCACCTCAAAGATCAGAGGAAATATGCGATACCGGACTCAAAGATCTTCTGATCCTTGTCACCCGGGATATTCTTGCAAAGATCCGGATCAAATCTCTCGCTGTGGCACATCTTACCGAATACACGGCCGTCAGGGCTCAGGATACCTTCGATAGCACATACGGAACCGTTAGGATTGAACTGAGTCTTGAGTGAGAGATCACCCTTATCATCAACATAGCATGTAGCGACCTGACCGTTCTCGATGAGCTTCTTAACTAACTCTTCGCTTGCAACGAATCTTCCCTCACCATGGGATGCAGGAACGTTGTAGATCTCGCCCGGCTTAACATTCGTGAGCCAAGGGCTGTTGTTGCTCATGATCTTTGTCTTGCAGTAAACGTTCTGGTGACGTCCGATATTGTTGAATGTGAGCGTAGGGCTCTCATTTGTAAGTTCCTTGATATCGCCGTAAGGTACGAGACCAAGCTTGATCAAAGACTGGAATCCGTTACAGATACCGAGCATCAAACCGTCACGGTTAAAGAGCAAGTCACGGACTGCCTCAGTAACATACTGGTTACGGAAAGCAGCTGCGAAGAACTTACCTGATCCTTCAGGCTCGTCACCTGCGGAGAATCCGCCAGGAAGCATGATAATGTTGCTCTCGTTGATCTTCTTGGAGAGAGTCATTAAGGACTCTGTGATCTCCTGCTGGCTCTTGTTTCTTACTACGAAGATGGAAGCCTCACCGCCTGCTCTCTCGAAAGCACGTGCGGAATCGATCTCACAGTTAGTACCCGGGAATACAGGGATGATAACCTTAGGCTTAGCACCCTTAAGGACACCCGGAGCAGCCTTGAATGTCTTGTCTGAATTGAATTCCTTAACTTCACAAGGCATCGTGCCGTCCTCAGCAACCGTACGGAAGATAGGCTCGAGCTTACCTTCGTATGCCTCGAGTGCCTCATCAACGGATACGGATACACCGTTATAGGAAACAACGCCTGTAGCATTAGTAGTACCGAGGTACTTACCGCCTGCCATCTCTACCTTATCGACAGCATTGGAATCCTTGTCGATAGCAAGGATGATAGTACCCAAAGACTTGGAGAAGAGCTCTTCTTCCTTAAGGTCGGAAGAGAATTCAAAACCGAGCTTATTACCGACGAGCATCTCTACAGTACGTGCAGCGATACCGGAAGATCTTACTACTGCAGCATTCTTGAGAAGACCGCGGGATGTAAGTTCCTTGACTGCCTTGATAACGCGAAGTGCGTGATCCTTCTTATAGAAACCGAGCTCGTTTCTTGCAACCTTGATGAAGTAGAGCTTCTGAGAAGTACCTGTAAGAGTTGCAGTGATGAGCTTATCTACTGTTGTCATGCCGACAGCAAAAGATACGAGCGTCGGAGGTACGTGGATCTCGTTAAATGTACCGGACATGGAGTCCTTACCGCCGATAGAAGCAGTACCGAAATCGAGCTGTGCCTTATAAGCACCGAGGAGAGCCTGCAAAGGCTTGCCCCATGCAACGTTGGAGCTCATGCGCTCAAAGTATTCCTGGAATGTAAGTCTTGCCGTAAGAGGATCGACACCCATACAGAGGAGCTTCAAAAGGCTCTCTACTACAGAGTGATAAGCACCGCAGTAAGGGTTCCACTCAGTAAAGTAAGGATCGAAGCCGTATGTCATTACGGAACAGGACTTTGTCGTGCCGTGATCGAGAGGGATCTTGCAAGCCATACCTTCTTCAGGTGATGTCTGATAGTTACCACCGTAAGGCATGATGACAGATCCTGCACCGATCGTTGAGTCAAATCTCTGGATGAGTCCCTTTCTTGAGCAGCCCTCGAGTGAATTGAGAGCACCGAGGAGTGACTTCTTGAAGTCGCCTGCTGTATAAGAAGCATTAACGGAATCGATATAAGCGCCTTCTGTAGGCTTTGAAACCTCAACATCAGCATACTGGCTTGCACCGTTGGTATCGATAAAGCTTCTTGGGAGGTCAACGATAGTGTTGCCGTTCCACACCATTCTCATATAAGGCTCTTCTGTTACCTCAGCAACAACGATAGCCTCAAGGTTCTCTTCGTCAGCGAACTTAAGGAACTTATCCTTGTCTTCCTTATGGATAACGCAAGCCATACGCTCCTGAGACTCGGAGATAGCGATCTCAGTACCGTCGAGACCTTCGTATTTCTTAGGAACGAGGTCGAGATTGATACGAAGACCGTCAGCAAGCTCACCGATGGCAACGGATACACCGCCTGCACCAAAGTCATTACAACGAACGATAAGCTTTGTAACCTGAGGATTTCTGAAAAGTCTCTGGATCTTTCTCTCCGTAGGAGGATTACCCTTCTGAACTTCAGCACCGCATGTAAGAACGGACTTCTCATCGTGTGCCTTGGAAGAACCTGTAGCACCGCCGATACCGTCACGACCCGTACGTCCGCCCAAGAGAACTACGATGTCGCCCGGGATAGGACGCTCACGAACGATATTTTCAGCAGGAGCTGCACCGATAACGGCACCGATCTCCATACGCTTAGCAACATAACCCGGATGATAGACCTCGTCTACCTGACCTGTTGCAAGACCGATCTGGTTACCGTAAGCACTGTAACCGGCAGCTGCAGTACGAACGATCTTCTTCTGGGAGAGCTTACCCTTAAGTGTCATGGAAACAGGAACCGTAGGATCACCTGCACCAGTTACACGCATAGCCTGGTAAACATAAGAACGGCCTGAGAGCGGATCTCTGATTGCACCGCCCAAACATGTAGCAGCACCACCGAATGGCTCGATCTCTGTAGGATGGTTATGTGTCTCGTTCTTGAACATGAGGATATAATCCTTCATCTCGCCGTCAACATCGATACGGATCTTGATGGAACAAGCATTGATCTCCTCGGACTCATCAAGATCAGCGATCTTGCCGTCCTTCTTGAGCTTTCTCATAGCCATCGTAGCAACATCCATGAGGCATACAGGCTTCTTGGAGATCCTCTCACCGTATACTTCCTCACGTGTGCTCAAATAATCGGCATATGTAGCCTTGATCTCTTCTGTAAGCTTGTCGTCGCCATCGAAAACGATATCCTCGAGCTGAGTGAGGAACGTTGTATGACGGCAGTGGTCAGACCAGTATGTATCAAGGACCCTGATCTCAGTGATCGTTGGGTTTCTCTTCTGCTCTTTGAAGAACTCTCTTGTAAACTTCAGGTCAGCATCGCTCATTGCAAGACCGAGCTTGGAACGAAGTTCAGCGATCTTCTCATCTGACATATCGATGAATCCTTCAACAGTCTCAACTGTCTCAGGGATATCATAAACGTCAACAAGTGTCTCAGGCTTAACATCGGAAGCCTTGCGGCACTCAACAGGGTTGATGAGATACTTGTCGATCTCACCCTTCTGCTCTTCTGTAAGAGAACCGTAGAAGACAACGATCTTGGCTGTCTTAACAAGAGGTCTCTCCTTCTGTGTCAGGAACTGTACGCACTGAGCTGCGGAATCTGCTCTCTGATCATACTGACCCGGAAGAGCTTCGATACCGAGGACGTATGCACTGCCCGTTGTATCAATGGACTCGTCGTAGACATTGTCTACCGGAGGTTCTGAGAATACTACGCTCTTGGCGTTCTCGTACTCCTCATCCGTGATGCCGGATATATCATATCTGTTAAATACCTTGACCTCCGTCAAAGTGTCGATGCCGAGGTCGGACTTGATATCCTTAAGGATGCCGCGAGCCTCAACCGCAAAAGGTAACTTCTTCTCAGAAAATATTCTGCGAACCTCTTGTGCCATACTTGTTCCTCCAAAAAATAAATTACTTTACTATTATATAAGTGCAAACTTATGATTCAACTGATTTTTCGAGCAGTTTTGAATTATACTCCAAAAATCTCTTGAGTCCTTCGGAATCGAGAGAACCATGAGCGAGCTTAGCCTGATCGAAGATGTGCTGAGCAAGTCTGTTAGCCTCTTCTTCCTTAGTACCGAGAGCCTTCATTGCAGAAAGCTTGGAGATGAGATTACTGTCAGTGTTGACAACGAGGTCTTCCTTGACCGGGAACATGGAATCGAGGTCCTTATAAGGATCATCCTCACCGCCTGTCCTCATCTTCTCGAACTGAGCTCTCATCTCAGCCATACGGCGAGCTTCCTCAGTCTCTCTGATGAATGCAGGCATTGCATCAGCACCCATTGCCATAGCGGAAACCTCGAGCTTATCGTCACCAAGAGCTGCCTTAAAGAGATCGCTGAGCTTTGTCTTTGTCTCTTCATCACCCTCAGTACCTGACAATTCACTGTCAACGCGCTTGAACTTGATGTTCGAATTCTTGTATTCGAGGAATGAGATAAAGTTGTTATCAAGTTCCTCATCAAGGATTATTACCTTATAACCGTCCTTCTCGGACATTGCGATATAAGCAGCCTGAGATACTGCATCTGTCGTGTATCTTACCTGATCTTTACCGTCAGTAAGTTCGGCAAGTGTCATAAATCCGCCGCCGTTGAGCTTAAAGAGGCAGATGTCCTTGACCTTATCTGCAAACTTCTCTTCCTTCATCATGCCGTACTTAACGAATACGGAGATGTCACCCCAATACTTCTCGAATGACTCACGGTCCTTCTTGAAGATCTCGTTGAGCTTATCGGATACCTTCTTGATGATGTGAGAAGAGAGCTTCTTAACATATTCGTCCTGCTGAAGAGCAGATCTTGATACGTTCAAAGGAAGATCTGAACAATCGAGGCAACCCTTGAGAAGGAAGAGGAAATCAGGAATGATCTCTTCGATATTGTCTGCTACGAAGACCTGATGATTATAGATCTTGATCCTGCCTTCGAGGTTCTGATAGACATTGTCTGTCTTCGGGAAATAAAGGATACCCTGAAGGTTGAACGGGTAATCCATATTGAGATGGATCCAGAAGAGCGGATCTCTCATATCAGGGAATACGCTGTGGTAGAACTCTTTGTACTGTTCATCAGTACAATCAGATGGCTTTTTGGCCCAGAGAGGCTCTGTGTTGTTAAGAGCCTTCTTTGTAAGATCAGGAGCAGTATACTCTTCTCCCTTCTCTTCCTTTTCCTTCTTTCTCTTCTCCTCTTCTTCAGCAGCCTTCTTGTCAGCCTCAGTATCTATGAAGAAGATCTCTACCGGCATGAAGCTGCAGTACTTGTTAAGAACGCTTCTGATCTTTGATGCATCGAAAATAGCCTGAGCTTCCTCTGAAAGCTTAAGAGTAATGATCGTACCACGTGAAGCCTTGGAAGACTCGGAGATCTCATACTCCATACCGTCTGCGGACTTCCAGAGTACAGGAGCCTCAGACTCAACAAATGACTTGGTATCGATAGTAACTTCGTCAGCTACCATAAATGCGGAATAAAAACCGAGACCGAAATGACCGATAATGCCGGCCTTGTCAGTAGACTGCTCCTGGTACTTGGTTACAAAATCCATGGCACCGGAAAAAGCGATCTGGTTAATGTACTTCTCGATCTCATCGGCAGACATACCGATTCCGTTATCCTCAAAGGACAGCGTCTTTGCAGAATCATCATAGACAACGTTGATAAAATACTTCTCGTCATCTGCTGCCTTAGCCTCACCGAGATCAACCAAACGCTTGAACTTGGCAACCGCATCACAACAGTTTGATACGAGTTCTCTTACAAAGATATCCTGGTCAGAATAGAGCCACTGACGGATAACCGGAAAGATGTTCTCCGTAGTAACTGTAACCTTACCTGATCTGATCGACATAAAAATGCCCCCTTTAATTAAACATGTTTTTTATAATAATCCTCAACGATCTCCTTGTATCTTGCACTGATACTCTGAAGGACCTCGTTGTTGACGGAATCAAACTTAACGCCGTCTACCGAAGATATCGGCAGGATGTCAAAAGGTGTGCTCGATACGAACAGAGCAGCATTCTCGCGCTCAAGTTCTTCAAGGCTGAACACCCTGTATCTCAAAGTCTTGCCGGCTTCCTTAAGTGCCTGCAAAACATACTGACGTGTAATACCGATAAGAATGACATCATTTGTTGCCGAATATACTTCACCCTTGACGATAGCGAAGAAATTGGACTTTGAACCTTCGGTGAGCTTACCGAACTTGTTCCTGAGCAAGACCTCATAAGGCTTGCCGAACGGAGTATCTTCAGTAAACTTCTGAGCAACGGCTTCTTTATAATCGCCTCTGAACACCTTGATGTTAGGTGCCTTACGTTCCCAATCAAGGATATTGGTAACGATTCCCTGCTCAAACTTATCCGGAGTCGGGATGCTCGCATCACAAAGATGATAGATGATATGATCGCGTGTAAGAACGATCCTCATGTTGCCGTGATATTCACCGAGTTTAAGATAACCGAGATAATTCTCGAGACTGTATTTGATAAAAGTGATATCGACCGGGAAACGCTCTCCGCCCCTGACAGACTTCTCCAAACGAGCAAGATGATCTTCAAGGAATAACAATACGCCCTTATAGACCCTTACCGTTTCATAATATACGGTATCATAGCAAGGAAGAAACAATTCCGCAGCTTCAGGTGCATTCGCGGGAATGAGCATTCCGTCTACAAAAAGCACGTCAGACTGATTATTCTCGATCAATTGATAGGCCATAGAAGATCTCCTCTTAAAAGATATCAATGCTTTAGATTCTATACTTAATTATTCTTTTTTCAAAGGAACTCACAATAAAATCTTGCACAAAAAATATAAAGTTTTATATTAATAATAGTTGTTTTTCGAAAACTGTCCGAAAACAGAAAAATAATTGTTGACGAATAATTACTGTTCTGCTAGTATGTGAAAAGTTATTCAGAGAAATGCATAATTATTCATTTATACGGAGGTGCCCCATGGCAAAAGAAAAGTTTTTATTGGCTTACTCAGGCGGCCTTGATACATCCATCATCATCCCTTGGCTTCTTGAGCACTATGATTGTGAAGTAGTAGCTTACTGCGGTGAAGTCGGTGTAGGTGTCGATCACGATTATCTCGAGCAGAAAGCTCTCAAGTGTGGTGCTATTAAGTGCATCATCGAAGATATCTCAGAAGAATTCGTAGCTGACTTTGTATTCCCTACACTCAAGGCTAACGCAGTTTATGAGGGCAAGTACCTCCTCGGTACATCAATGGCTCGTCCTGTTATCGCTAAGCACTTCGTTGAGGCTGCTCACGCTAACGGCTGTACAACTATCGTTCACGGCTGCACAGGTAAGGGTAACGACCAGGTAAGATTCGAGCTTTCCATCAAGGCTCTCGATCCTGACATGAAG
>CADCPU010000436.1 GCA_902803365.1 Oscillospiraceae bacterium | reverse complement strand
GGATTGATCGGAGCTTTTCTTGCAAAGCTCATCTTCAAAAAGCATTTTCTGAAAGCGGGTATGATAGGGAGTGTAACAAAATGAATGATAAGAAAAAAGCAAAAACCGGTCTTGCAAGATGTATGGAACTTGCAGCAAAGAGAAAACCGTTGGTTTTATTGTCAGCGTTTCTTTCTTCGGCAGCTGCGATCTGTTCCTTTGTTCCATATCTTGCAATATACGGTGTGATCAAAGAGATCCTTCAGGTTTATCCCGATTTGGGCAGCCTGAATACAAAAACGGTCAGTTTCTATTCAACAGCAGCCATATCAGGGATTCTGGGGAATCTTCTCAGTTATTTCCTCGCAATTCTTTGTTCCCATTTAGCAGCCTTCGGAACCATATACGACCTGAAGATAGGCTTTGCGGAGCACTTGGCAAAGATACCGCTGGGATTTCATCTCAATATCGGAAGCGGCAAGCTGCGAAAGATCATGGAAGATAATATTGACAGCATCGAAGGATTTCTGGCGCATCAGTTTCCGGATTTTGTCGCATCTGTTACCAGTCCGATCGTGATGGTTATAATTCTGATCAGTGTGGACTGGAGATTTGGACTTGCCTGCCTTGCAGGGATAGTGATTGCTTTTATTGCAGAGTTCATAGGTTACGGAAGCGGTGAGATGAAGGAAACGATGCAGCAGTATCAGGAAGCTCTCGAAGATATGAACAATGCATCTGTTGAATTTGTCAGGGGAATGCCGGTCATCAAGATCTTTGGAAAAGAAGAGTCATCATTTGCAAGATTAAAGGAAGCAATCGGGAAGTATACAGACTGGGTGCTCAAGTTTTCTTTGGGCTGGCAGAACTGTATGCCGGCATTTACAACAATAGTCAATAATATCTATCTCTTTATGATCCCTGTGGGGATCCTCATCGGGAAAAACGCGAAAGATCCTCAAGCGTTTGCGTTGGATTTTATTTTTTATCTGCTTTTTGTTCCTTCAATAGCAGGTATCCTTAATAAGATCATGTATGTTTCTGAAAGCTTTATGGAGATCAACAGCAATGTTGCCAGAATGGATGAAATACTCTATATTGATGAGCTCACGGATAACTCGAAAGCTGTAATCTCCGGATGTGACGTTTGTTTTGAGAACGTATCTTTTTCTTACGAGGAAAGAGCGGAGCCTGCACTTAAAAATGTTAGTTTTACGGCTAAGGAAGGACAGCTTACCGCAGTAGTCGGCGCCTCGGGAAGCGGTAAGAGTACCATAGCGAATCTGATCTCTCGTTTCTGGGATATCGACCAGGGAAGTATAAGGATCGGAAACGCCGAGATCAAGGATATCTCGCAGAAAGAGCTGATGGATACAGTCAGCTTTGTATATCAGGATACGTTCCTGTTTAAGATGTCGATTGCCGAGAATATTCGTCTGGGAAGAAAAGATGCATCGGACGACGATGTGATAAATGCGGCAAAGCTGGCACAGTGTCACGATTTCATCATGAATCTTCCCGATGGATATGATACTGTGGTTGGAACGAGCGGCGTACACTTGTCCGGCGGTGAGCGTCAGAGGATCGCGATAGCAAGAGCGATACTAAAGGATTCACCTGTCATCATTCTGGATGAAGCTACCGCATTTTCCGATCCTGAAAACGAATATCTGATCAAGAAGTCTTTTGAGAATCTGACCAAAAACAAAACCGTGATCATGATAGCACACAGACTTAGTACGGTTCGTGACGCAGATCAGATTCTTGTGATGCATAACGGTGAGCTGTCAGAGTATGGTACCCATGAAGAACTGCTGAATAAAAATGGCAGATACAGCAGGCTCTGGGACAGTTATGTCAAAACATTGGACTGGAAGGTAGGTGAGACTGCATGAAAAAATTGAAGAACTTTTTGTTGTTATCGGATCAGGGATATGCTGATCTGAAGAAAGCAATACTTGCGTGTACTCTTACCAATATGACCATGATATTTCCATTCATGGTGACAGTGATGGTATTTCGTGAGATCTTGATATATTTTACGGAAGGAACGATCGATTGGCAGCATATTTGGGTCTTATGGGGTGTTGGTGCGGCAGCAGCCGTGATCGTATTTCTTGCGGCAAAAAACGATTACCGAAAGACATATATTGCTTCATATAAGGAATCGAATCATACAAGAGTTCGTATAGCAGAACATCTTACCGCATTGCCGATGAGTTTCTATAATACCAAAGATCTTACTGAGATCACGACCAATATGATGGCGGATTGTTCAAGTATGGAATCAATGCTGAGCAGTACGATACCACCATTGATCGCAAACCTGATATCAAGTACGGTCACGTGTATCCTATTGGCATTATTTGAATGGCGGCTGGCTATTTGTGTATTTATTACAATACCGCTTGCATTTTTGATCATTTACGCAAGCAAAAGAAAACAGAAGGAACTGTTTGAAAAACAAGTGGCGGAAAAATTGCAGGCTTCCGAGCATATTCAGGAGTATCTTGAAGGAATGAAAGTTGTAAAGTCCTGCAACATGGCAGGTGAGAGCTTTGAAAACTTAAAACAGGTTCTCACAAGACTGAAAAATATCTCTGTTAAGGTAGAACTCGCAGTCGGAATCTTTATGTCAAGCGCAAGTATGGTGCTCCAAGCCGGTATTGGTATCACGGTATTCGCCGGCTGTATGCTTCTTCTTAATGGACAGGTCTCATTGTTGACATTATTGATGTTTTTTTTGATGGCAACGAGGCTGTACGGTCCTATATTGGCAATTCTGGGACAGCTTTCAACGTTGTTGAATCTTGATGTCGTGACCGGACGAATGAGAAAGCTGCTGACAGCACCGGAGATGAAAGGTGATAAGAGCAGCGGAAAGAATACGGAGATCAGTCTTGACCACGTAAACTTCGGATATAATGATGAAACCGTTATAAAGGATGTTTCGCTGACGATACACCCGGGGGAAGTGGTTGCTTTTGTGGGTCCGTCCGGAAGCGGAAAGAGTACGCTGACAAAACTGATCGCGAGATTTTGGGATGTATCCGGTGGAAAGATCACTTTTGGTGGTAACGACATAAAAGACATAGATCCGAAGAGTCTGATGAAGAATTTCTCATTTGTTTTTCAGGATGTTACATTATTCCAAGACTCAATATTGAATAATATTCGTATGGGAAATGAGAATGCAACGGACGAAGAAGTGATCGAAGCGGCACGAAAGGCATACTGCGATGAATTTGTAAATAAACTTCCTGAAGGATACGAAACGGTTCTCGGAGAAAACGGTGGAACTCTGTCGGGAGGAGAGCGTCAGAGAATTTCCATAGCCAGAGCTATCCTAAAAAATGCACCGATCGTTATTCTGGATGAAGCGACAGCTTCTCTGGATCCGGAAAATGAAGTATTCGTTCAGCAGGCGATTGCAAATCTTTCAAAAGATAAAACAGTGATCATGATCGCTCACAGACTTCGTACCGTAACCGGAGCAGACAAGATCATAGTTTTGGAAGACGGAAAACTTAAAGAACTCGGAACCCATGACGAATTGATGGAGTTAGATGGACTGTACACAAAGTTATTCCGGTTACAGACTGATACGGCAATGCAGGCGTAACAAAATATACCTTTTAAATGGGTTTTGTTCTTATCTGTCAACTGCGGTTCCGCTATTAAGGCAACACCGCACAACCACCGGCTGACGCCTTTGCACGTCATTTGCTTGCAATTTTTCCGTCATATTAGCCAAATTCGGCTTG
>CADCPU010000435.1 GCA_902803365.1 Oscillospiraceae bacterium | reverse complement strand
ACGTCAATACTCATAGCGGATTACTCACGTGCTGCGGTGTCTTCTGAACTTTATGATACGTCCAATATCGTCATCTGCGAAAAGGACGGTGAACTCTACAGTAATTATCCGGCATTCGTGCATGAGGATGCCTGTCGTGATGAATTCGATCGTATCTTCAAGGACTTTCCATGTTCGTATTTCACTGTCGGCGGATATACTCAGAAATTTGATATCTATACTGATTATCCTATCAAAGATATCAGCGACAAGAAGTTCATAAAAAAATATATGAAGTACGAATGTTTTTTGTTCCTGTTCTATGATGACGTGTCGGATATACCTTCTGAAAAGGAAATCGAGGATTGTGTGCTTGATCTCATAAAATCTGAGCCTCATAAATATGATCTCACGATATTCTGTTCAGATTCAAAATACACTCAGGACGAAGCAATTAAGAATTGGGAAAAGAAATATGTTCTGAAGATGAAATCGGATAAAAAGATCTCTTCTTTTTATGTTGTTAACAAAGAAGGAGATCACAGAGAAGTTACAATGCTTATCGAGGATAAGAAGGTAAAGTGATCTATGGAAAAGACTTTTGTTGAGATGAAACTTTTTCAGGTTAAGCCTGATAAGCTTGAGCAATTTGAATCTGTGATCGAGGAAGTATCAGCCGATCAAAAGCAATGTGAGGGCTGTATAGCGATCAAACTCTTTTTCGATAAGTACAATAAAAATATGCAGAAATTGCTGATAGCCCCTTTTGATATTAATCTGGGCTATTCGCTGTAAAATGGAGGTAATCAATATGGCAGACATTAATGAGATCTATAAAAGTGTTCTTGAGGCCGACAGGGCAGCAGTGGTCATCTGCGACCTTGAACATACGATCATCTATATGAATCCGGTAGCGATCGAGCGATATGCCAAGTGGGGCGGTAAGGAGCTTATGGGCAAGAGCCTGCTTGATTGCCATAATGAAAAGTCGCGCGAGATGATCAATAAGGTGCTGGATTGGTTTAGGAGATCCAAGGATAACAATATCGTTTACACGTTTTTCAATGCGAAAGAGAATAAAGACGTATATATGGTCGCGCTCAGAAATGATGAAGGAGATCTTATCGGATACTATGAGAAGCACGAGTATCGTAACCGCGAGACCATGAAGATGTACGATATTACATAATATTAGGGTGGATAGACATGAATAAGATATTCTTGCAGATCGAGGAATATATGCACGAGGCTCTTAAGAGCCAGCTTCCTAATGTTGCCGCTTCAGAACTTGAAGATAAAGGCGCCGTTTTTTATATGAACGGTAAAAACGGAACAGCGTTTGATTGGTACGTGAATGAACATTTTCCGTGCTTCTTTATCTTCTATAATGACAGAGAGAATCTCGGAGCAGTTAAGGCAACTCTGTATACCGATGGCAATATGACTGTTTATGTATATGGCGATAAGGGACATGCTAAGCCTGTTGAATTGCAATACAAGATCGACGCGGATGAAAAGCAGTTGTTTGATCTGGCGGTCCTTCTTACGAAAAATGCCGACGGCAAAAGAAAATGGGATGCGAATATCAAGAAACTGAAATGCGATGGTGTACCTGATGAGAAGACGGTATCTTTGTTTACCGAACTCAAAGATGCTTTCGGACCCTCGATCGAGATGAGGGATATGATGGGCCGCACGGCTATCGTTTCCAAGAAAATCCGTGAAGAAGGCTGGAAGATCGGTTACGGGATCCGAATGGAACCGACAAGAGACGGTGACAGCGGCTGGTGCTTTAGTGTTGGTAATGAGACTGAAGACTACATAAACGATCCGCAGAACCTTGAACTTTGGTCGATCAACGGAGTTCTTTCGTATGCGCCTGAACTGTCAGACTTCATCAGCGAACCTTATGGTACTGCGGTCGTTAGATCAGGACATGACGAGTTCGAACCGGATGCACCCGGGAAGGATATCCTGATCGAGAAGAAGTAAAGTCTGCATCGCCTGGTCGTGCGATGAGAGGCAGGATGTGTTCGAGGACGATAAATTTGTGATGACGAAGAGTTATTTTGATGAATCGTATTTTACGATGCCGGTCCATGACAGCGAGATCTTTTTGCATAAAAGCAAGAAAATTATGAGGAGATATAGAAATGAAGGTGTTTATCGTTTATTGTCATCCGTCAGACAATTCTTTTACGAAGAATATGTGTGATGCGTTT
>CADCPU010000434.1 GCA_902803365.1 Oscillospiraceae bacterium | reverse complement strand
GTAGTTCCCGCTACTTCAGTAACGATTGCTCTGTCGTATCCGGTAAGACTGTTCAAAAGAGAACTCTTGCCGCTGTTCGGAAGACCTGCGAGCGCGATCTTCATCCTCTCGGACAAGACGCGGCCCTTTGCATAGCTCCTCTTAAGGTCGCCATATGTGTCCTTCACCTGAACGCAAAGGTCCCTGACCTTCTCCGTGTTTTCGGGAGTATCGTCGTGCTCGGGGAATTCTACTATCATCTCGATAAGAGACAGCGCTTCGTAGAGCTTGCTCTCAGCATTTAACAGCGCATCCTTGAGCTTACCGTTAAGCTGGGAATTGGACGCCTTTAATGCGCGCTCGGAATCGGCAGCGATGACGTTCATGACGGCTTCTGCCTGAGTCAGGTCCATCTTGCCGTTCAAGAAAGCGCGCTTCGTGAATTCGCCCGGAAGAGCTGCGCGGGCACCGTTTTCGACAAGTACGCGCAAGATCTCCGATTTGACGAGACTGCTGCCGTGGCAGGAGATCTCGACCATCTCATCACCCGTGAAGGAATGAGGCGGGACAAAGTGGTTAATGACAACTTCATCTATCTTCTCGCCCGTTTTGGGATCAAAGAAGATCGCGAATGCAGCGGTGTAGCCCGGCATCGACACGATGTCCTTGCTGTCGCCGTATGTCTTTATGATCTTGACGGCTTTGTCGGCTACTTCGCCTGCGCCGTTGCCGGATAAGCGTATGACGGCAATACCCGATACCCCGCCGGGCGTCGAACATGCGCAAAATGGCTTGTCATCACTACCGTACATATGTGCCTCCGACATTATTTCTAATAAGACTAAATCGAGCTCAAGATACCTTGAGTCTCGATTTTATTAGTCGCTTATATTGCTTACGTATGTTATCACTTAACAGCTGTAACGATAACTCTTCTGTAAGGCTCGTCACCTTCACTGTGAGTCTCAACGCCGTTAACGTTCTGGAGATGAGCGTGGATAAGACGTCTCTCGGAAGGATTCATAGGTTCCATAACGACCTTTCTTCCTGTCTTCTTTACCTTGTAAGCTGCCTTGTTTGCGAGGTTTACAAGGATCTGCTCTCTGTGCTTTCTGTAGCCGCCTACATCGAGGTGAACACGTACTCTGTCTTCGCTGTGCTTGTTAGCGATAAGAGTTGTCATGTATGTGATAGCCTCGAGTGTCTCACCGTGTCGTCCGATAGCTGAACCGCAGTCATTACCGGAAACGGAGATGTAGATAGTATCTTCCTCTCTGTAGGAATCCATATTACCGTGGATGCCGATACCGGAAAGGACCTCTGCTACAAAACGAACTGCAGCATCTTCAGCTTCGCTTACAGCGTCGCCTTCGAAGCTCTCGTCATCACCGTAGTAAACTACTTCCTCTTCCTCGTTCTCGTCATCGGCTACTTCTGCCGTTACCTTTACTTCTGCTTCCTTGTTGCCGAGTCCTAAGAAACCGCCCTTAGGCTCAGAAAGGATCTCGATCTTGCAATCTTCCTTGGAAACACCGAGTTCTGCAACTGCAGCCTCGATTGCTTCATCTACTGTTCTGCCTGACTTTGTAACTGTTTTTTCCATATGATTGGGCCTCCGTCTTTATGTGTCAGTTCTTTTTCTTCTTGTTTGACTTTGATGATTTATCTTCGATCGCTTTATCGTCAGAACGCTTACCCTTAAGGAATGCCTGCTTCTGTTCCTCGAGCTCCTTCTTCTTGAGAGCGAAAGGCTTTGTGAAGAGGTAATAAGTGATAATGTTCGTGATGATCATCATGATGTTACCGATGATCCAGTAAAGACCCATCGCAGCCGGGCTTCCGAAGGTGAACATGATCATAAGGATAGGCATCATCCAACCCATGATCTTTGCTGTCATCTCAGCCTGGTCCGTAGGAGCCTGACCTGCCATAGCGGCATTCTTCTTTGCTCTCTGCTTAGCGAGCTTCTGCTCCTTGTAATCAGGACGGAGCACGTTGGAGAGCTTCATCTGGATAAGTGTAGTAATGATAACCAATGCAGGGATAGCAAGAAGCGGGAGAAATGTCTTCGGATCATCCATGATCTTATTAGGCATCCACTGAGGCTTCTTTGTAAGATCAAGACCCAAGAAGTCGAGGTTCAAAACCTGGCTCATCTTGAGGTAGCCCTTTGCGATACACTCACGAAGGAACTGTGAGTTGTTGCCGAAGATCTCAAGGAGTGAGATATCGTAGTTCTCGATATTCTTCATGGCACTTTCTGCCATATATCCCTTATCAACTGCAAGCTGAGCCATCTTGTTGAGATTCTCAACGCTTACGCTCGAAAGATAACGCAAAGGTCCGCTTACGATACGGAAGATAGGATAGATAAAGACGAGCTGTAAGAGAGGGAGAAGACAACCGCCCATGTTCATGGCGCCGTTCTCCTGCATCATCTTTGTTATCTCTTCCTGTTGTTTCTGTTTGTCATTCGGATATTTTCTCTGGATCTCAGCCTGCTTCTGTGACAGAGCCTGTGTCTTGATCATAGATTTCTGGCTGCTGATATTCAAAGGGATCAAAGCCGCACGGATCAATACCGTGAGAGCGATGATCGCCAAACCGTAGTTACCGAAGAATTCATAAAAAAATCTGGTTATCCAACCGAACAAAGAATTGAGCGGGTTGGAAAACGCTATTAACGATACAATACTGAATGCACTGAATCCCATTTTCTACTCCTAATCATTTAACAGGATCATAGCCGCCTTTACAGAACGGGTTGCACCTCAGGATACGCCAAACACCCATAAGACCGCCTTTAATGGGACCGTATTTATTAATCGCATCGATCGCATATTGCGAGCAAGTCGGAACAAACCTACAGTGTGGTCTCATGTTCGGTGATATGTTCTTCTGATACCACCTTATCATTCTGATCATTGCCCGTGCTATCATTAATAATCTCCGACTCAATCAAATGCAGCCTGCCAAGCAACTTTCTCATATCCTTAAGGATATCCCTATACGCAGGCAGCTTCTCACAGGTCTTAAGGGTAAAAACAATATCGTATCCGCACGATATATCGGAAGCGACCTGATAATAAGCTTCTCTCATCAATCTTTTGGCCCTATTCCTCGCGACCGCGCCTAGTTGCTTCTTGTTCGCGCAAAAGCCGATCCTGTTAATGCCGCTTGGAATAGTGGTAGTATTATGTTTAAGTCCGTCGGGCCTTCTAAAGCTATGTACTGTAATATATTTCCCTACGGCGAAGCGTCCTCTCTTATAAACTCGGGAGAATTCATAATTGAACTTCAACGTGATAACCTTCAAGGTATTACCTCAACTTCGCCATTATAAAGAAAGGACCACCGGGTGATCCTTATGCAGCAAGACTCTTTCTTCCCTTTAATCTTCTTCTCTTAAGAACATCGCGTCCGCTCTTTGTAGCCATTCTTGCACGGAAACCGTGAACCTTGGACCTCTGTCTCTTCTTAGGCTGATATGTCATCTTCATATGTTTGTACCTCCATATGTGGTTTTCTATTATTCTCTCGCGCAAAGCGCATAGTTAGCCATTAGATAATTAGCCTGTAGATTATATCTTTTTATATAAAAATTGTCAACAATTTCTTTCGAACACATAAAAACGACCGCCCCCTACAGGGAAGCGGCCGCATGTAATAACATTTATTCGATCATTACTCTTCGACTGTCATGCTCTCGATAACCTGAGGTGCGAGAGGCTTGTCGTTGTAGTCTGTTCTCTGATCTGCAATGCCGTCAACGACATCCATACCCTCGATGACCTTACCGAAAGCAGCGTACTGGCCGTCAAGGTGCGGTGCATCCTGATGCATGATGAAGAACTGGCTTCCTGCAGAGTTCGGATCCATAGCGCGTGCCATGGAGAGAACGCCTCTTGTGTGCTTGAGATCGTTCTTAACGCCGTTCTTTCTGAACTCGCCCTTGATAGTCCAGCCCGGGCCGCCCATGCCCGTTCCGTTAGGGCAGCCGCCCTGGATCATGAAGCCGCGGATAACGCGGTGGAAGATGAGTCCGTCGTAGAAGCCCTGCTTAACGAGCTTTACGAAGTTCTCTGAAGAGATCGGTGCGATCTCAGGATAGAGCTCGGCCTTGATGCTGCCGCCGTCTTTCATCTTGATGGTAACTACCGGATTTGCCATAGTTATTTATCTCCTTAAAAAATTATTTTTGCTTGTGATAGGAATGCAGGAAATCGTTCTTGATGTTCCAGAGCTTCTCGGACAGATCAACATAGTACTTATGCGGATTCTCGAATCTCTTGACCGAATCCCAGAGCGTATCGAGTTCCTTGGTACAGTTGGCGCGCAGCTCCTTGATCGAAGGGCAGTCATAGACGAGTTTGCCGTGATCGAAGATCCTTACCAGGAGCTTTCTTGCCGTATAGTCTTCGAGCGTCTTCGTCTTCCATGTCTCGACAGGATCGAAAATGTCGTAAGGCTCGCCGTTTGGCATCTCCTCGTCTGCCGTCATGATGACGTCCGCCATAGCCTTGCCCGTTGCTCTGTCGTAGAAGCGGACTACTTCCTTGTTGCAAGGGTTCGTGACCTTGCCGATGTTCTCGGAGATCTTCATCTTAGGGATGATGTTGCCGTCCTTGTCCTCGATTGCGGAGATCTTGTAGACGCCTCCGAAAACAGGCTCGGCCTTCGAAGTGATGAGTCTCTCGCCTACTCCGAAGGAATCGATGCAGGCACCCTGATTGATAAGGTCCCTGATTATATATTCGTCGAGCGCGTTGGATACCGTGATCTTGCAGTCCGTAAGGCCTGCGTCGTCGAGCATCTTTCGAGCTTTCTGTGTCATATAAGTAAGGTCGCCGCTGTCGATACGGATACCGAGAAGCCTCTTGCCCATCGGCTCCAGGACTTCCTTGGCACAGCGGATCGCATTCGGGATACCGCTCTTTAATACATCGTATGTATCGACAAGGAGGAGCGTCTTATCAGGATAAGACATTGCATAAGCCTTGAATGCCTCGAACTCATCGTCAAAGAGCATTACCCAGCTGTGAGCCATGGTGCCCGACAGAGGGATGTTAAACTGCTGACCGCAGATGGTACAGGATGTTCCCGCCACGCCTGCGATATAGGAAGCGCGGGCTCCGAGAACCGATGCGTCGTAGCCCTGGGCACGGCGTGCGCCGAACTCCATTACAGGACGGCCTTCTGCGGCTCTTACGATCCTCGCGGTCTTCGTCGCGATGAGGCTTTGGTGGTTGATGGTGCAAAGGAGCGCCGTCTCCATGATCTGCGCCTGCATGATCGGACCTCTTACCTTAACGAGAGGCTCGCCCGGGAATACTGCCGTTCCCTCAGGGATGGCCCATACATCACATGTGAACTTGAAATCTCTTAAGTAATCGATAAACCTCTGATCGAAATGGTAGACTTCGGAGAGGAACTTCAGATCCTCCTCGGAAAACGAGAGGTTCTGGAGGTAATCGATGAGCTGTTCGAGTCCTGCTACCACGGCATATCCGCCGCCTTCCGGAACGCTTCTGAAGAAAGCATCGAAGTAGACTATCTGGTCTTCGAATCCGCCGTCAAGGTAACCCTTGGCCATCGTGAGCTCGTAAAAATCGGTGAGCATACTCATGTTTGTACGATCATTCCATCTTATTTCAGCCATATCGCAAAGCTCCTTTCAAGACGCAAAAAATCTCCGCCCGAACTGATATAAAGTATATCAGACGGTACGGAGATTTTCCATTTTCGAGTTATGCGGCGATCAAGCCTTATCTTCCTTGACGATCTCCTTAAGGGAAGTTGCAAGACCTGCAAGTCCCTGGATCTCTGAAGGGATAATGATCTTTGTTGCCTTGCCGTCGGCAGCCTTAGCGAATGCCTCAAGGCTCTTGATCTTGATGAGGCCGTCATCTGCGCCTACATCCTTGATCATCTGGAGACCCTTAGCTGTAGCTTCCTGGACCATGAGGATAGCCTGAGCCTGACCGTCAGCCTCGCGGATAGCTGCTTCCTTCTTAGCTTCAGCACGGAGGATGGCTGCTGCCTTCTCACCTTCTGCCTCACGGATAGCGGACTCTTTCTTACCTTCTGCAACAAGGATAGCTTCTCTCTTCTCACGCTCAGCCTTCATCTGCTTCTCCATCGCATTCTGGATCTCCTTAGGAGGCATGATGTTCTTGAGC
>CADCPU010000433.1 GCA_902803365.1 Oscillospiraceae bacterium | reverse complement strand
AATGCTCGGTGCTGAGACATATCTCTATGTTACAGTTAACGGTGCACTTCCTCTCACATGTAGAGTTGACCCTACAACATCCCAGTCCAGAGTTGGTGAGGTTATCGACCTCGCTATCGACACAAACCGTGTTCACCTCTTCGACAAGGATACAGAGCAGAGCATCATTTCTTAATTCGGCTCTTAACGAAGGATCCAAAGACCGTTCCCTTAGGGGAGCGGTCTTTTTTTGTATTCAAACTGAAACACTTACGTATTTGATTTATTTGGACAAAAACTATATCATTAATAGGTATAAATATGCTAATAGCGGAAAGTGGGTTGACCTATGGAAGAGATCAAAAAGTGTATGCGTCAGGCTAAGACGATCTTGGCTCAGAATGTAGGCGTTATGGATACAAACGGCCTCATTATCGCTTCAACGGACCCTAAGGTCGAAGGATCTAATGATTCGTCAGTAAGAGCGGTCCTGATGTCGGATGATGCTTTTTCGAGCACGGCAGGCAGGACTTATATGAAGATCGCCATAGGAGAACAGACTAAATATATAATCTATATCGACGGCGTTGAGCCTGAAGTTCGAGTATATCTGGAGCTTTTGGCTGAATGGATCAAGTCGGCGATCAAGGAGCGCGGTACGGATGCAGAGCGCGAGCTCTTCACGAAGAACGTGCTTCTCGAGAACGAGCTTCCGGGTGATATCCCGCTCAAGGCTCGCGGATTTAAGATCGATTACACAGTCCCGAGGATCGTAATGGTCGTCAGGACTTCAAGAGAAGACGGCAATGAGGCTTTGGAAGCACTCCAGAACTTCTACTCTGATTCGGAAGATGCCGATGTCATGGCAATGGACGAGAAGACACTCATCGTCATCATGAAGGCAGATGTCGAGAATCAGGACGAGTTCATCGATTCTTCGAGCAGAGCTATCCTCGATTGTCTCAACAACGAGAGCCTTACGGCATATGTCGGCGTAGGTTCCGTCGTTCCGCTCTTCCAGAATATCTCCAAGTCTTACAGAGATGCAATGCAGTCTCTTAAGATCGGCAGCGTTTTCGAAAAGAAGCAGTATGTAACAAGATACGATAAGCTCGGTCTCGGCCGTATTATCTATCAGTTGCCGCCTACGCTCTGTCAGATGTTTATCGACGAGGTCTTCCCGAACGGTGCTTACGAGACGCTCGATGAAGATACGCTCACGACTATCTGGAGCTTCTTCTCGAACAACCTGAACGGCAGTGAGACGAGCCGTGAACTCTTCGTCCACAGAAATACCCTTGTCTACAGATTGGACAAGGTTCAGAAGAATACGGGTCTTAACCTGCGTTCTTTTGAGGATGCGGTACTCTTTAAGATCGCATCCATGGTTCGTACCTATCTCGAATATACGGAGTCCGGTAAGAACGACAATCTAATCAGATAAGTTAGGATGTTAATTGATGATAAGATTTGAAGGCGTTAAAAAAACGTATGACAAATCCGGTGTTGAGGCACTTAAAGGTATAAGTTTCCTCATTGAAGACGGCGAGTTTGTTTTTGTCATCGGAAAAAGCGGTTCCGGCAAGTCTACTTTAATGAAGTGTATAACAAGAGAAGAGAGGCCTACCGAAGGTAAGGTGCTGATCGATGATTTCGACATCTCCAATATGTCGAGAGCACTCGTTCCGGTGCTCAGAAGACAGCTCGGTATGGTCTATCAGGATTTCCGTCTGATCGAGACGAAGACAGTCGCTGAGAATGTCGCGTTCGCAGGCGAGATAATCGGTATCCCCAAAAAGGAACTCAAGACGACTGTCGACGTTATCCTTAATGTCGTCGGTATCAAAGATAAGGCTGATTGTATGCCTCAGGAGCTTTCGGGCGGTGAGCAGCAGAGAGTCGCGATCGCGCGCGCAATGCTCAACAGTCCTAAGATCGTCGTTGCGGACGAGCCGACGGGTAACCTTGACCCTGAGACATCAGAGAGCATCATGGCGCTCCTTCTTGAGATCAACAAGAGCGGCGCGACCGTTGTCGTCTGCACTCACGACAGTAACCTCGTAGACAAGATGAAGCAGAGAGTCATCGAGATCGAACAGGGCTACATCGTAAGAGACGTTAGAGACGGTGCCTACAGCGGCGAGAGCAATATCGCAAACCCTCTTCCTGAGTTCGGAGGTTACGAACTTGACGATGAAGGTGATTATATCGATTACCTGGATGAGTCGGACGAAGTTGCAGAAGACTATCAGGAAGAATTACCTGAGATCCCGGAGGAAGCGGACTTCTCGTTTGGTGACGAAGAGAATAAGCGCACCGAAGCTAAGCCGGATTTCAGCATAGAGGCAAAGAGCAGCGTTGAGGAAGAGAAGGAAGTTTCAGAAGCTGCGGCTAACGACGAGCCGATCTTTGATTCCAAGCCTGCCGAGCAGCCAAAAGAAGAGATAGATGAGAGCGGTAACTGGGTCGAAGAGATCTCAGTTGATGATATAGACCTGCTTGATTCGGAGGAGGATTAAATGTCTGTCAGAGCATTTTTCAATTCCGTAAAAGAAGGTCTTCACGGTATCGTAAGGCATCCGCTCGTAACAGTTGCTTCCGTTACGACCATTCTTCTCATGCTCATTATCATGAGCATATTCTCGATCTTTTCGCTCAATGCGAGAAACATAATGCGTAAGCTCGGCCAGCAGCCTCCTATCGAGGTCTACATGCAGCTCAATTGTGTTCCCGGAAATCTCGAGACTACGAGAAAGGTCTTAAACGGCAAGTATTTTGAAGAGAATGATACTCCCAAGCCCGAGATCTTGAATTGCATCCTCTCCGTGACCGAGAAGAATCCTGAGGAGAACTACAACGACTTCAAGATGAACCTCGGCGACAGCGCTTCGGTGCTCGACGACTTCGATTACAATTTGTACCTTCCGTACACATTCAATATCCAGATATCGGATCCGTCCAAGGCAGATGAGGTCTGTAATTACCTTCAGACGCTTCCGGGCGTGAACAATGTTGAGAAGGAAAGCCGCGTCATGAATTTCCTTGACCAGGCAAAGAGCTTTGTAAATGCAGCATCGGTAATAAGCTTTGCGATCCTTTTCGTTATCGCACTGTTTATCATATCCAACATGGTAAGGATCTCCGTTTATTCCAGAGCGGACGAGATCGAGATCATGAAGTTTGTAGGCGCTACGAACAACTACATCCGCATCCCGTTCGTAATCGAAGGTGCGCTCGTCGGACTTATCAGTGCCGTTTGCGCATGGGTCATCACGATAATCGCTTATCGTGCATTCTTCATCAAGATGATGGTCGGTATCGACTGGTCATCTTACTATGCGCTCCTTCCTTACAAGTCACTTATGTGGATCATCCTTATACTCTGCGCTCTCATGGGTATCCTGATCGGTTCCGTGGGCAGCGGCATTGCAGTAAGAAAGTACATAAAGGTGTAAACTATGAAATCCGGTAAGAAGTACAAACTTATAGCTTCGTTTCTGATCCCGCTCGTCATGAGCAGTTCCATCCTTGCGGTCAAGCCGTCTAAGGTATTTGCCGATTCAAAGACGGAATATCTTCTTATGAGACTGGCATATGATGTATCCCAGGAAGACGTCGATCAGAAGAAGCGTGAGAGCGATCAGGCCAAAGCAGAAGCGACCAAATACGCCATGCAGGCCGAGTCGTTAAGAACTGAGGCAGGTTCTCTCAAGGGTGAGCTCGAGAAGCTTAACGGACTCAGCGAGGAGCAGAACAAGCAGTATCAGGAGATCTCCAAAGAGCTCGCGGCTGCCCTGATCGAAAAGGGTGAAGCGCTTGATGCTTATATAGCAGCTGAGCAGAATTTGGAAGACACTAAGCTTCAGTTCTCTGAGAGGATCTCGACCATGTTCCAGTTCCAGAACAAGTCAACACTTGAGGTCCTCCTCGAATCCGACTCCATCGCGGGCTTCTTTACCAATATCGAGATGATATCACTCATAGCTCAGGCAGACGATCAGGCTATCGACCAGATGCAGATTGCACTTGATGAAGCACAGCTCGCATCCGAATATGCTCTTCAGCATGCAAATGACATGCAGGAGATCGCGGATGAGAAGATAGCGCAGCTTAAAGAACTCGAGGAGAGGATCGGCAAGACGACCGCAGCACTCGAAGACGTTAATACAAGGATCGCGGCAGCAGATCAGCGCGAGGCGGAACTCGAAAATTATGCCAACAGTCTTGATCAGCAGATCGTCGATCTTCAGAACCAGCTCTATGCTCAGCAGGAAGCAGAGCGCAAGAGGCAGGAAGAGGAAGCTGAGAGAGCTCGCAGGGAAGCTGAGGCAACGTCAACAGTTCCTTCCGAGACACAGTCATCAGCTGATCCGTCTGATCCAACCGAAGCGACGGCGGCAGCTGCTGCCTCAACTCCTACTCCGGCACCTACGGCAACTCCTGCTCCAACGAAGGATCGTTCGCACGCAGGAACATTGTCCTGGCCGACATGGGTTCACACGGTCACATCACCGTTCGGCTTGCGTGAACATCCTGTCTACCACGATCAGAGATATCACAGCGGCATCGACATCGGTGCGTACATGGGTGATTCATGTATGGCGGCTGCAGGCGGCACCGTAATCGAAGTAAGCCTTCCTTGCCCGGGGGAGAATACCGGTGGTTCGGGTTACGGCAACTACATAGTTATCGACCACGGCAACGGACTTTCAACGCTCTATGCGCATCTGAGGAACGTATATGTCTCAACAGGCGACTATGTAAGCTGCGGTCAGCAGATCGGTGAAGTAGGAAGTACAGGTACATCCACGGCTGCACACCTCCACTTTGAGGTCCGTGTATACGGAGAGCGTGTAGATCCTGAATCCTACCTGCCATAAAAAGGATCCGAGACTATGTTTGAAGACGATTTTTACGACAGACTTGCCAGATACTATGACCTTTTCCAGAACGATCTGGAGCCGGACAAGTTCGCAGGTCAGGTTCATGACATTATCGAGAGATATTGCACGGCCGAAGGCGACGGCGAGGGCGGCAGGAGGATCCTGTGCGACTTGGGATGCGGCAACGGCAGGGTGGATGTCGAATTCGATTCAATGGGCTATGAGGTCATCGGTATCGATTCCTCGTTTGAGATGCTCGATGTCGCCAGGAGCAAGGGCGAGAACATCCTCTGGCTCTGTCAGGACATAACCGAGTTCGAACTCTATGGTTCAGCGGATGTATTCGTAAGCCTTCTTGATACCATCAATCACATACTCGATATCGAAGACATAAGATCGATATTCGCTTTATTTAAGAACTATCTTAATGTCGGAGGCGTGTTCGTTTTCGATATCGCCACATACAAGCACTTCGCAGAGACGCTGGGAAATCAGGTCTTCTTTGAAGACTACGACGACGTCACTCTCCTGTGGGACAACACGTTCGATGAGGAAGAGGGCATCAACGAAGCTTCGCTGACACTCTTCGAGAGGGAAGAGGACGGGCGTTACGTAAGATCCGACGGCGTCATCGAAGAACAGTACTATGATAAGGAGACGCTTATCGGTATCGGTGAGGAATTCGGACTCAAGTTCATGGCTGAGGTGCCGTGCGACGAAGAAAGGACATTTCTGGTTTTTAAGAGAGAGACATTATGATCGACGAGAATTTTTATCATGCACCCGGAGCACCGCTCGAAAATAACAAAGACTACATTGTCAGGGCGACTGCGCTCAAGGGACATGTAAGGGCTTTTGCAATCAGGACGACCGATACGGTCAGGGAAGCTGCGAGGATCCACGGAACATCACCTGTGGTAACGGCGGCCTTTGGCAGATTTATCACGGGCTCTTTGATGCTCGCTGAGAATATGAAGGGTGACGACGATTCGCAGACGACAACGATCAAGTGCGACGGACCGATCAAGGGAATGACATGCGTATGCGATTCCAAGGGCCACGTCAGAGGATATCCGATCGTGCCTGCGGTCGAAGCTACATATCACCGTCCCGGCAAGCTCAACGTAGGAGCTGCAGTCGGCAAGGGCATGCTCACGATCATCAGGGATATCGGCCTTCGCGAGCCTTACGTCGGTTCGGTCGAGCTCTACACGGGCGAGATCGCAGAAGATTTTACTTATTACCTTGCAGTATCCGAGCAGACGCCTTCGGTCGTTGCTCTCGGTGTCCAGATGGACAATAACGGAGTAAAGAACGCAGGCGGACTTATCGTCCAGCTTATGCCGGGCGCTTCCGAAGAGGATATCGATTATATCGAGAAGCGTGCCAACGGCGGATTCCCTGACATCACTTTCCTCATGGAAGAGGGAATGAGTCCCGAGAAGATAATCGACATGTTCCTGGGCGATCCTGAGATCTGCTTCTTGAGCGGCTCGGAGGTCAGCTACAAGTGCAACTGCTCAGAAGAGAAGATGTCTGCGGGTCTTGCGACGCTCAGCAGGACAGACCTCGAGGAACTCGCGAACGATCCGAAGGGCATCGATGTCGAGTGCCACTTCTGTGATAAGAAATACCATTTTACTAATGAAGATATAAAGAAGATGTTTAATACTTAATAATATAGAGGCTGTCCCGGGACAGCCTTTATTT
>CADCPU010000432.1 GCA_902803365.1 Oscillospiraceae bacterium | reverse complement strand
CACTCGAATTTTTCTTCTATGAAATAGTCGTGGAAAGCCTTGCGGTTGTCTGCGACTACCTTTATTCCTTTAACAATTGCCATATAGTCATAAAGACAACGACGGGACCGCATTGAGGTCGAGACCGTGTCTTACTCCTTCCATATAATCATAATACCCCGCTGACGCGATCATTGCACCATTATCCGTGCACAGGTCGAGTCTCGGATAGAAAACCCGGAACTTGTGGCGCTGAGCTGCCTGGTCGATCGTCGCGCGCAGGAATGAGTTCGCGCTTACACCGCCTGCGAGGCAGACTTTCTTGATACCCGTCTGCTTGACCGCGAGTATCGTGTTACCTACAAGTTCGTTGCTGATATGCTGCTGATAGGATGCGCAGAAGCCTGCAAGATCAAGTTCCGCGCCGCGCATACGAAGTTCGTTCAATTGATTCAGGGCGCTCGTTTTGATGCCGCTGAACGAAAAGTCCAAGGTGTCCTTCATATGTGTTTTCGAAAACGAATATGCGTTAACATCTCCGCCGCGGCCGGCTTTATCCATCTTAGGTCCGCCCGGATATCCGAGTCCTATTACACGCGCGATCTTGTCGATCGCCTCACCTGCCGCATCGTCACGGGTGCAGCCGAGGATCTCCATGTCGCAATAGTCGCGGACGAGAACGATCTCGCTGTGACCGCCGCTGACGGAAAGACAGAGGAACGGAGGCTCGAGATCTTTGTGACAGATATAGTTTGCCGCGATGTGGCCGTGCATGTGGTTAACGCCGACAAGAGGCTTACCGGATGCAAAAGCCATTCCCTTGGCTGCTGAAACGCCTACGAGGAGCGCTCCGACGAGGCCCGGACCGTATGTGACCGCGATTGCATCGAGATCTTTTACAGTAACGTCTGCGACTTTAAGAGCCTCTGCAATAGTCGGGCTTATCGCATCGACATGCATTCTGGACGCAAGCTCCGGCACGACTCCGCCGTACTTCTCGTGGAAATCGGCCTGGGACGCGATAACGTTGCTCATGATCTCGCGGCCGTTCTTTACGACAGCGCAAGCGGTCTCGTCACATGAGGATTCGATGCCAAGTATGATTACGTCTTTCTTCTGTTCCATATCATCACCCGAAATAAGTATGCAAAAATGTCATTATCTCATCACAGTACGCGGTCGTATCCGTCTCGAAGGCCTCAAGGTAGCCTGCACCCGGGATCATCAGCGATTCAGTGATGTTGCTGTTGAGCCTGTTTCTGTTGTCTACAAGCCTGCTGATCTTATCCGCACCGACGAAGACGTCGTGTCCGCCGTAGAGGATGCAGATCGGGATCGGCATACGAGATACCTCAGCCGCGATATTGTAAGATGTATCTTCACCTGCCGAAAACCTGATAGCGTAAGGTACGAAGTTCTTCGTGATCTTACCCAAGAATTCGTTCTGCTCAACGATAGGCTCGATATAATCATCGCTGGTATTGGCCGGCGAGTCAAATATCATACCGGATATATAACTTCTGTCAAAGCCGAGCTGCAGATACTTGTCAGACAATCTCTCCCTCTCGGACTCCGTAAGGTTTGCATCCGGAAGCTTGGAATATGCCATACAGCACGATGTACAGCCCGAACCGATACCGTAAAGGATAACATCAGTCGTAACGGAGATCATCCTTACCTGAGCGATCGCGCCTATAACATCCTGCCATTCGAGATATCCGTATCCTGAGATATCGCCCTCTGATTCGCCCGAATTACGAAGATCGAAGAGAAAGACATTATAGTGGTTATCGAGCCAGAGTTCAACAAGGTCGACCATGTCGACACCGAACGGCAATCTGTTGGAACCTGTGTTATGGACAACGATTATCGTACTTATCGGGTCGTCGCATTTGAAGAGCCAGCCGGACAGGTTCGTCTGCTCGTCGAAAGACTCGAACGAACAGGTCGAATAGGACGGCAGGACATTCGAAGGAATGTTGGATATGCTCTCGCTTTCGACGCTCATGAGCTTATTGGATGAATAGACCGTGAGTACGATAAAGAAGATACCGATCGCGGCAATGATACTCAGAACGAGCGCAAGCCTCATGACAAGCTTACCAAGCGGTCTCGACTGCCCTTTTTCTTTGTATAAGAAATCTGCCATATCAGAGGAAATCCTTTTTCTTCATGATAATGAACGAGATCACCATACTTACGATGCAAAGGCCCGTAAGGATGCAGAAAGGCCACGGATTGCTCGCAAAATCCGCATTCGGGTCCCATGGGAACGGGATATTCTGTCCGAAGAAGCTCGTAAAGAGGTTCGGAACGGTCAAAACGATCGTAGCTGCTGCCAGGATCTTCATGATAACGTTCATGTTGTTGTTGATGATAGACGCATAAGCATCCATCGTTCCGTTAACGATCGACGCATAGATGTCCGCCATCTCATGAGCCTGCTTGTACTCGATGATAACGTCCTCGAGAAGGTCTTCGTCTTCCTCGTACTGCTTTACGAGACGACCGCGCATGAGTTTTTCGAGCACGGCTTCGTTAGACTTCAAGGATGTCGAGAAGTAGATCAATGACTTACCCCATTCAAGCATCTTGTAGAGGTCACTGTTGCTGATCGACTTCGCGAGGCCCTTCTCGGCCTCCTCAAGGCTCTTGTCCATGAAGCGCAAGAGTCTCAAGTAGTCTTTGGCGATCGCGAAAAGGATCTGGATCGTGAATCTCGTTCTGTAAGCCACGATGCAGTCTCTGACGCGATTATCGATAAACTGATCGAGTATCGGCACCTTGCGGAGGGATACTGTCAGGATGTGCTTTTTGGATATGATGATTCCCAAAGGAGCCGTCTCGTACTTGACGACGTTGTTCTCGTGTCTCGGGTACGGGATGTCAACGATGACGAGAACATCACCCGTATCATCATCAAAGTCGATACGAGGTCTCTCTTCTTCGTCCAAAGGATATCTCAGAAACTCCTGCGGGATGTTGAGTTCATTCTCAACCTTGGCGATCTCTTCTTCCGTAGGGGCATATAAGTTGATCCATGAATCTTCACTGATATTCTCAATGCGTTCAGTCTTGTTGACATGTTTTGAGGCTGTAAGCGCTACGTCCTTGGATTTGTAGATTTCAAGCATAAGCTTACCTCCTTTTACGGAAAAATAGCCTTTGAAAGCAACCATAATTGTACCATTCACGGCACGATTTATCTACTCTTACTTTCTCGCCAATGTATCCAACTCGGATACAGATTTCCGTTGTCTTTTCGCAAAAGTATCCAACTTGGATACAAATTTTCAGGTCGAAAAAATTTTGTATCCGTTTTGGATACAGAAATTCAGGGCGCGAAAAAGGCCGCCCGTGAAGGCGGCCTTGAAGTGCGCTTGAAACAAATATCAGTGGTGGAAAAGACGGATGCCCGTGAATGCCATAGCCATGTCGTACTTGTTGCATGTCATGATGACATGATCGTCACGGATGGATCCGCCCGGCTCAGCGATGTACTTAACGCCGCTCTTCTTAGCGCGCTCGATGTTGTCGCCGAATGGGAAGAATGCGTCAGAACCGAGACATACGTCGAAGTTCTTCTTGAGCCACTCTTTCTTCTCCTCAACAGTCAAGACCTCAGGCTTAACCTTGAAGAGTTCCTGCCATCTGCCTTCTGCGAGGACATCCTCGTACTCGTCGGAGATGTATACGTCGATCGTATTGTCACGATCAGGACGACGGATGTTGTCTACGAACTGAAGGCCCATGACCTTAGGATGCTGACGGAGCCACCAGTTGTCTGCCTTGTTACCTGCAAGACGTGTGCAGTGGATACGGGACTGCTGGCCTGCACCGATACCGATAGCCTGGCCGTCCTTAACGTAGCAAACTGAGTTACTCTGTGTGTACTTCAATGTGATGAGAGAGATAAGAAGGTCGATCTTCTTGTCCTCAGGGATTACCTTGTTATCAGTAACGATCTCGTTGAGGAGATCCTTGTTGATGTCGAGCTCGTTTCTTCCCTGCTCGAATGTTACGCCGTAAACCTGCTTTGTCTCGATAGGAGCAGGAACGTAGTTCTCATCGATCTTGATAACGTTATATGTGCCCTTACGCTTTGTCTTGAGGATCTCGAGAGCCTCGTCTGTGTAGCCCGGAGCGATGATACCGTCGGATACTTCTCTTGCGAGCATTGTAGCTGTGATGGCGTCACATGTGTCGGACAATGCTACGAAGTCACCGTAGGAAGACATTCTGTCTGCGCCGCGGGCACGAGCGTATGCGCAAGCGATAGGAGAAAGCTCGCCGAGATCATCTACGAAGTAGATCTTTGCCTCTGTCTCAGAGAGCGGCTTACCTACTGCAGCGCCTGCAGGAGATACGTGCTTAAAAGATGTAGCGGAAGGAAGACCTGTTGCCTTCTTGAGCTCCTTAACGAGCTGCCATCCGTTGAAAGCGTCGAGGAGATTGATATAGCCCGGCTTGCCGTTCAATACCTCGATCGGAAGGTCCTTACCGTCAGCCATAAAGATCCTGGATGGCTTCTGATTTGGGTTACAACCATACTTAAGCTGCATTTCGTTTGACATTTTGATATATACCTCCAAATATCACTTTACGTTCTTGTTTACGATCCTTGTATCAGCCTTGCCTGTTGCGATATCGATGTAGCGCACGAAAAGGGATACCTTGTTATCCTCGTTGAGGCTGTTCCACAAGAGATTTGTGAATGTATCGATGTCGCCGTCGATAGTAACCTTCTCAGGCTCGCCCTCAAAGCTCGGGAGCGGATTGCCGTCGCCCATGTATGTGTGGATGAAGCGGCCTTCGCCTGCGAGAGGGTTTGTGTATGTGAATGTGAATCTCTGGCAGGATGACGGATCACCGTCAGCTGACTTGAGGATGGACATTGCATAGTTGTATGTACCGTTCTCGACATGCATGATGCCGGAGATACGAGGGGTATAGTTAGGAGCGTCGTCCTCGAACTCACGAGTTCTCAAAGCCTGCTCGAATGTCTGCTGCTTATCCATGAGCTCGTAGATAGTGTCTGTCTGGTCACCGTTCGTTACGATCGTCTTGTTGCCGAGAACACGTACCGGTGAATAGATGATAAGGTGCGGATCCGTAAGGAGCGAAGGATCGAAAGCCTCCGTCTTGATGCCGTCTTCAGTTGCCGTAAATACTCTGTTTCTGGAGTTAACGCTTCTGCCCATGATGAAGTAAGCAGTTACTGCGCTCTTTCCGTCCTTGGACTTTCCGATAACGATTCCTCTTCCCGGATAGTCATTACCCTTGAGAAGTTCAGCGATGTCATAAGTTTTCATAGATGTCACCCCTCTGTTTATATATATTCAACTCTATTGTTGACGATCTTTATCTTGCCTTCAGCGAAAAGCCTTATCGCCTCAGGTAAGATCACCTGCTCGCATTCTTTCATGATGCGCTTCTGAAGGACCTCCGGCGTGTCATCAGGCAAAACGTCTACGCACTTTTGAAGGAGGATCGGGCCCTCGTCGTAATTCTCGTTAACGATGTGGACCGTTGCTCCGGAGACCTTGACGCCGCGCGCCAGAGCAGCCTCGTGCGGACGGATGCCGTACATTCCCTTGCCGCAGAAGGCAGGGATAAGTGCCGGATGGATGTTAATGATCCTGTTGTTAAAGGCTGCGACTGTTTTCGCGCCCAACAACGAAAGATATCCTGCAAGAACGATGAGCTCCGTGCCGACTGACTGAAGCTTGGCCAATACCGCGTCGTCCCACTCTTCGCGTGAAGCGTAGGATTTAACGGACATTACCGTTGCAGGGATATTGTGCTTTGATGCTCTCTCGAGAGCATATGCCTTGTCGTTTGATGCGATGACGAGAGCGATCTCGACGCCCGGAAGCTT
>CADCPU010000431.1 GCA_902803365.1 Oscillospiraceae bacterium | reverse complement strand
ACGTCTTTCGGTCCTGTTATCTATAACATCCTTGTTCTTTCAGCAATCGCTGTCTTCGGCGGACAGACACAGACAAAACTCATGATGACAACGGGCGGCATCATGGCATCTGCCGTGATCTATTTCTTCTGCCAGTATCTGTTCGGATTCAAGCAGATGAAGCAGTTCAGGTTCCATTTTGAACCGACGGACAAGGAGTTCATAGCGCTGTTTAAGAGAGCGATACCTATCCTTATCTCAGCTTCCATAACACAGATAAATATCGTTGTACTTAATTTCTTCGCGAACAGTTTTGATAAGGGAAGTATTTACGGATACCGCAATGCATCTACGATATGGCAGATACCTTACTCTGTATTCGTAGTTGCGATCACGACTGTAATGACACCGCAGCTGGCAGGGGACTACGGTTCAAACAAGTTGGAGGAATGCTCCAAGCTTCTTTCCAAATCGATGAAGAACGCTCTCTTTCTGTCTATCCCTTCGGCAGTTTTCATTGCAGTAATGAATCTCGATGTCGTTAAAGCGATCTACCAGTGGTCATCCAGATATACCGATAAGAATGCAAATACGGCAGCCGTATTCCTTTTGGGTTTCTCGTCGGCGATAATCACGGCAGCTGTCATCCATGTTTTCAACCAGGCGTTCTACGCGATAGGTCAGACAAGGATTCCGCTTCTTGCGGGCATCGTGGGACTTGTACTCAATCCCATATTCTGCATTGCCTTTATCAATCTCGGCATCGGTCCGCTGTCTCTTTCTTTTGCATATTCCGCGACAAACCTTTGCCAGATGATCCTGTTGTCCGTGCTTTACTGCAAGCGCAAAGAACTCGCTCCGCACGGGATCGTGAGTTTCCTTATCAAAGCTTTTATTGCAGCGGGAGTTATGGCCGCTGTCTGCTATGTCTTTGACAGACTGCTTCCCGGGCAGGGACGTAAGGTCCGCCAGCTGATGATCTTCGGTGCAAAGGGCGCTACTTCGGTAATTGTTTATTTCGGCATTGCCATGCTGATGAAGATGGACGAGGCCACATTCTGGATAAAGAGATTCAAGGGAAGACTCGGACGTAAAGGAAAGAACGCTTCTTAATTCCTGATCAGAAGATTACAATTTATGCCAGAAGACTGGATGAGAAACTTATGTGTATAATAACAGTTAGCGGCATAAACAATTTCGAACAGATGGTGGAATAATGGAACAGAAGGAACCCGGAAGATATCCGGGTTCTTTTCTTGATATAATTGGATATGGATTTATCTGCTCCGGAGGTGAACATAATGAACGAGAATATATTCATCCGCAATGAGAAACTGGCCCAAAAGGTTATCAAGGGGCTGAGTTCACGTAATATGACAGGCTATTACGCTTCCTCTTGCGAAGAAGCGAAGAAGATAGCACTGGAACTTATTCCTGAAGGAGCATCAGTTACCATGGGTGGCGGAATGAGCGTTCATGAGATTGGACTTGTTGAAGCCCTTAAGGCCGGAAATTACAACTTCATCGACAGGGATGCTGTTGAAGATAAGCGTGCTGCAATGCTCGCTGCTTACGGTGCGGATTTCTTCCTCTCGAGCTGCAATGCGGTAACCGAGGACGGTATCCTGATAAACATTGACGGAAATGCCAACAGGGTATCGGCTATCGCGCAGGGCCCTAAGAAAGTACTGTTTATTGTCGGAATGAATAAGGTCTGCAGTGATATCGATGGTGCTATGAAGAGAGCGCGCAATGTGGCGGCTCCCATAAATGCTCAGAGGTTTGGTCTTAACACTCCCTGCACGAAGACCGGTTCATGCTTTGACTGCAAATCGCCTGATACCATATGCTGCCAGTTCCTTATGACGCGCTTCTCAAGACACGAAGGCAGGATCCATGTGATCCTGGTGAATGATTCTCTGGGATTCTGATCCTTGATAAAGAACGGTTTCTGTGAAAAGAAATTCAAATCCATGTTGCTGTCCGGTACTCTTACGATGGCGATAATCTATGTGATGCTGTTGTGTGACAGCATCATCGCAGGATTATTCATCGGGGAAAACGGCGTGGCAGCAATTAATACAATAACACCGGTAACGGGAATTACAACTTTCTTCGCGTGCATAATCTCGATAGGCTCAGGTATTCTCTACAGCAGGGCCATAGGCGCTATGGACAAGAAACACGCGGATGAGCTTTTCGGGCAGGGAATGATCTTAAGCGTGTTAATGGCTTTGCTGAGTTCTGTTTTGCTTTTTGTGGGAAAGGATCTGTATTTTTCTATAAATGGAGTAACAGGTGATATTTATGATCTGGCCTCGGACTACTATAAGTGGACTCCGCTGTGTGCCGTATTCGCCATATTGAATTCCTACATCAGCAACATGGTTTATACCGACGGTGATGAGACATGTACTAACCTGTCCTATGTTCTTCAGGTCGCGGGAAACATTGCTGTTTCACTGATACTTGTCAAACCTTTCGGCATGCAGGGGATCATTCTCGGCACGATAGCGGGAAATGCTCTCGGACTGATGTCTGCCCTTGCCCATTTTCTGCGTAAATGTAATACGCTCCGGTTTACTTGGCATTTATCGGTTAAGGATATTATTCAGACCGTCAGATTCAGTGCTGTTGATGCAGCTATTTATATCTGCTGGGCTGTTGCCGATTTTGTGCTTATAGCTCATGTGTCCGGCCGTTATGGTGTGTCCGGGCTTGTCTCGCTTGCCGTGGTTATCTGTCTT
>CADCPU010000430.1 GCA_902803365.1 Oscillospiraceae bacterium | reverse complement strand
GATTACGTCAAAAAGCCGTATTCGCTCTCAGTCCTCCTTGCCAAGGTCAAGGTAAATCTCAAGCGCGCCGAGCAGCTCAAGAACGCGATCCCCGCTGAGCAGGCTCAGGCGGATGCAGATGAGGCACTTCGCCTTGATCCCGCGACGATGTCCGTAATCCGCGGCAGCGATAGGATCGCACTCAAGGCAAAGGAGTTCGCGCTCCTTAAGACTCTATATGATCACAAGAATACGATCGTCACCAAAGAGCAGCTCTTTGAAGAAGTCTGGGGCGACTCTTTCTACGGTGACGGCACTCTCAACGTCCATATCAGGAAACTGCGCGAGAAGCTCGAGAAGGATCCCAACGATCCTGAGTTCATCAAGACCGTATGGGGAACGGGTTATATACTTGAGTTATGAAAGCGATCAGAAACACAGTGATCATCTTTACGCTCCTGATGCTGGCAGCGCTTATCGCATTTATCGTCATAAGTAACGGTATCAAGATCACCGGCGACATATCGACTTCGTATGCCTCGGAAGACTTGAGCGGCTACAGTATGGCGCTCGACAGGCTCAGGGATATCTTCGACAGCGGCCGCGACCGTCTGTTCAAGGCTGTGCTGATCTTCTGGGGCGCAGTCCTCGTATCAGGTTATCTTTTCATATTCCTTGTCTACAGACAACTCGTTAAGCCTGTGCGGGAGATGGAGACCTTCGCATCCGAGATCGCAAAGGGCAACCTGGATGTCAAACTTCCTATCCATAAGCACAACATCTTCGGAAACTTCACGGAGAGCTTTGACATAATGCGCGAGGAGCTTCGTGATTCGCGAAAGCGCGAGAACGAAGCGCAGAAGGCCAAGCGCGAGATGGTCGCTGAGTTGAGCCATGACCTGAAGACTCCGATCGCGACGATAGGCGCGACCTGCGAAGTGCTCGACATGAAATACCGCATGAAGATGAAGAGCGGAAACGAAGCCGAGATCAGGGAATCTGAGGATATGCTCGAGAAGGTAAGCTATATCAAGGATAAAGCCGATGTCATCAACGAGCTCGTAGACAATGTTTTCCATGCGACTGAAGATGAGATCGACGAGATCAAGATCACAACGAGGGAGACTGATTCGATGGTCATCGAGGGCTTTTTCGAGAGCTCGCGCGACTATGCTGACATAATACTCGAGAACCATATCCCTCATTGTCTTGTCATGATCGACAAGCTTCGCATGAAGCAGGTCATCGACAATATCATCGGCAACTCGATCAAGTACGCGGGTACCGCCATCCATGTGAGCTTCTCCGAGACTGAGGAGCCTTCAGGCGAAGACGGCACGAAGAACCGCTATATCAAGATAAAGATCAAGGATGACGGCCCGGGCGTTCACGAAGAAGACCTGCCGGTGATAATCGGCAAGTTTGCGCGCGGCAGGAACGCTGAGGATAAGTCGGGCTACGGCCTCGGAATGTATCTCGTAAACTTCTATATGGACCGTCAGCGCGGCGGAATGAACTACTATAACGACAATGGCTTTGTGGTTGAGCTCCTCGTGAGGAAGGTGTAAGTGTCTATATATTTGATATACTGCTGTGTGCCTTGTGGATTTCGAAAAAGGAATCGACAATTGCAGAAATGCAATTTATAATTGGGTTATCAAGGGGGAATTAGACAATGGATTGGAATCAAAAGGTATTGAAATTAATGCAAGAGAGAAAGATTAATCAGAAGCAGTTAGCTCAGCTAAGTGGTATTAATGAAAGTTCGCTTTCACGGTATTTGCATTCAGGGCAGAAGCCTAGAATGGATGTTATTGTGAATATTGCTAAGGCGTTAAAGGTAGAGACAGAGTATTTACTTGATGAAGGTGAAACAACGGAATCTGCCTATAAAACAATATCTACTGCAATAGCGAGAAAGGGTGGTGAATTAACACCGGAAGAGAAAAATCAACTAATAGCATTACTGATTGGCAGGGATGGACATGTATAGAAACGGGAACATTTATGACAAAAGGATAAGACTATGAATATAATAGATATGAGATTCAATTCCGATATGATTCAAAGTTGGATTGGGAAAAAATTCAGAAAGTATAAAAGTGATGCATTTGAGTTTACTAATAGTGTGACGCAGATTGTCGGATTGTATATTGGTGATGATGTGTATGCATTAACAAATATTCAGGAAGAGGTTGATTACTTCGGTAATACTGAAGATATGGCAGTATCCAATTTGGCTGCGGTTGAGGAATCTGAAATTAAATCTGCATTTTTAGATGTTGAGATGATATCAACTCCTGTGAATGAAGAGATAAATTCTGTAACAATTGTTAACGAACAGCAGAAGATTGAAATAAATGGTAAGCCAGCTTATGAGGTGTGGCTTACACGAGCGCTAATCTTTGAAGTTGGTGGACGTGAGATATCATTTGAGAAAGATACGGTTCCGTTTTCTGAGGAAATTACAATTCGCAGGGGCTATGATTTGATTGATAAAATCGCGGAAAACACTGATTTTTTAGAAGAATGGGATAATGAATATTCGCCGGAATGCAGGAGAGAAATTGTTGTTATCAAGTGATAAATGATAGGAATATAGCTGGAAAGTATCATCATATGTTAATAATCAATAAAACATCTTGAATTTTTGACAAATGCCCTTCGCGATTTTGTATAATGATTGAGTAAAAGAGGATCGTGTGTTGTTTTGAGGGTATGTCTATGGCGAATAATAAGCTTCGATTTTCCATAAAGACAAAGATTTACATCTTCATCGTGGTGACCATCGTTCTGGTGGCACTCGTTACTTCCTTGCTCTCATACAATATCAGCGCCGATCAGATCGACAAGTTCTACAAGCAGATGACCGCAGATAACGCGCGCAACTTCTCCACTATGGTCGACGGCGACTTTCTCGCCGAACTTCGTGACGTCGCAGTGACCGACGAATACCAGGCTCTCCGTGCGACCGCCGAAGAGACCGAAGATGAGCAGATCATCGAAGACTACCTGCGCGAGAAGGGTCTCTGGGGCGACTATAATGCCACAAGAAATCGCATCACCAAGTATCTCACTAACGTGGAAGGCATCCGCTATCTCTATATCTTCGCCTATGACGGCAGCAACGATTACGACGGCGAGATGTACCTCCTCGATTCAGATGAGGAGCCGATCTACGAGACCGGCCTCTACGAGGAGCGCGAGGAAGAACTCATCGGAGTAAATCTCGCGGCTCTGCCCGAGCCTACGATCTCGCACGGCATGTGGGGCTGGCTTTGTTCCGACTTTAAACCCGTATACACATCCGACGGCAAGCTCGTCGCAGTTGTCGGCTGCGACGTTGAGATGGACGACGTCATGCGCGACCGCCGCTCGCTCCTGTCCTGGCTCATCGGTGAGACTCTGATAGTTACTATCGCTGTCCTCGCGAGCGCATTTGTTTTCGTACGGACCACTATCATCCGACCGCTGACTTCCATGACCAAAGAGATGAAGAAGTTCAATCCGTCGCACCACGCATCCTATGAAGACGCGGGCGTAATGAAGCTCGACATCAGGACGAGCGACGAGATATCCGAGATCTACGAAGGCATCCGCGGTATGCAGAGGAATATCATCGACTATCTTAAGGACCTCCTTGTCCTTCAGGAAGATAAGCTCAAGGCCGAAGACGAGATCGGCAAGCTTAGCCAGGAGACCTACAAAGACGCGCTCACCGGCGTGGGCAATAAAGCAGCATACATCAAGAAGACCGATGACCTTAACGACAAGCTCGAAAAGGGCTTTGCCGAATTCGCGATCGTCATGGTCGATATGAATAATCTCAAGTACATCAACGACGATTACGGCCACAGAGCCGGCGACCAGTACATCCGCGGCTGCTGCCGCCAGATCTGCGACATCTTCAAGCACTCGCCGGTCTTCCGTGTCGGCGGCGACGAATTCGTGGCTATCCTGCAGGGCGCCGACTACGACGACCGCAACATGCTGTGCAGCAAGCTCCGCGCGCGCTTCCGCGAGACCTATCTCGACGACAACGAAGAGCCGTGGCTGCGTTTCTCATCCGCCGTAGGCCTCGCCGAGAGTCAGCCGACCGATAGCGCGGTCGAGTATGTATTTAAGCGCGCCGACGAAGCCATGTACAAAGACAAGGCCGCCTTCAAAGAGGAGTTCGGCGGGTACAGGTGAGTTGCTTATTGCCCGAGTTTTTCGATTACCGTTTGAAATTCGATATTGGCGTTTGCAAACGGTAAAAACAGGTGCTTCCAGTGGTTGTAGTTAGTGCGATTACCGTTTGAAATCAACTTTTTGTCTTTGCAAACGGTAATCGATATTCAAAGCCCGTTTGATTTCCTTTGATAAGTGGGATCAAAAGCTTCAGGGCAGAGGGCAAATCCTAAAAAGCTAGTATTTAAGGGCGTTTTCGCGGATTTGCATTTAGGATCAAAAATGTCTTTTTCGATATCTCTTTGTAAATAAATTAAAACAATTTGACAACACATAATTTATTTGAATAAATGCAAAATGCCGTGATATAATGAGTCAGGGCTAATATTTTGATCTGGGGAAAATTTGATTTGGGCAGAAGATGCCCCACTGGGGTCGTGAGTGGGAGCATTGATCTTATGGACAAAAATGATAAGAACAGACGTAATATAGATCTTACGATGCGGCAGCTGTCAAAGATGCAGACCGTACCGAAGAGTGCGTTTGTTCTTTTACTGTTGATATATATCATATCGAACTTCATGGTAATGTTTGCGGCGCGCAGCCGGTATGACATTGTGATTCACGGAATGCAGATGCCGTTCTCGACTCTTACCGGTGTTTTCTCGGCTGTGTCGAATATCGCGCTGATCTTTATGGTGGTACTGTTCCGCAAGAAGGGATACATCGTGGCGGTCATATTGCTGATACTGCAGTTTCCGACGATGGTCTTCAACATTATACAGACCAAGAGTCCGCAAAGTATCCCGGGCGCTTTTATGAATATCTTTACGATGATCGCGATCTCGATCATCTACTTTACTTTCAAGAAGATCAACAACTATCAGGAGAACTTCAGAAGGCAGGCGGTAACAGACAGTCTCACGGGACTTCCGAACCGCTTTGCATGTGACGAGGTCATCAAGGATCTGGCCAAGAACGAGAGCAAGTTCGCGGTGGTATCGATCAACCTCTATAACTTCAAGAGCGTCAACGATACGATGGGGCGAGAGACAGGTGACAAGGTACTGATCGAGATAGCCGAGAGATGGAAGGCGCTCTCGGATTCGTTTGAGACTGAGACAAATGACTTCGTTGCGCGTATCGCCGGTGACGAATACATGATCGTGATCTGGGGTTACGAAAACGACGAGCAGATCAATTCGACTGTCGCCAGATACAAGGCAGAGTTGGAGCGCGTCATGACTATCGACGGATGCGATTACTTTATCACGGGATATTTCGGTTATGTAGAATATCCGAGTGATGTCGAAAGCTCCGATACGATCATAACCTACGCAGATTCCGCCATGAACGAGGCCAAGCGTATCCATAACACGAGCAGCATCCTGCGATTCAAGGCCGAGCACCTGAAGACCAAGCAGACTCTGGAGATCGAGCGCAAGATCCGCACGGCTCTCGACAATGATTCCATTTTCCTTCATGTTCAGCCGCAGTATGATATAGACCACAAGCTCAGAGGATTTGAGGCGCTCGCCAGGATGAGGGATTCTGACGGCAGTTTCATAAGCCCTGGTGAATTTATCCCGGTCGCAGAACAGTCGGGTCTCATAGACCGCGTTGATACGACAGTGTTTAAGAAGGCGCTCGAATTTATAGAGCGCGTCATGGATGACAAGAATCCTGATATCATGCTGAGCTTTAACGTATCGGTAAGGCATCTCATGAAGAACAACTTCATCGAAGAGATCAAGGGGATCGTAAACAGCCACAGGGTTCCTGCTGATCATCTGGAGATCGAGATCACCGAATCCATTATGATCGATTCGGCAGAGAAGGCGCTCAACTGCATCAATGAGCTCAAGTCCCTCGGCATCAAGATCGCGATCGACGACTTCGGCACGGGTTACTCCTCGCTCAGCTATCTGAACAACATACCTGCCGATCTTCTTAAGATCGACAAGTCCTTCATCGACGTTATGAACCAGAGCGATTCCAATAAGCAGTACGTGGCTACGATCATTCAGATAGGCCACATCCTGAACCTCGAAGTCATATCCGAAGGCGTCGAATCTGACGATCAGATCGCAACACTTCGCGAAAACGGCTGCGACTTCATCCAGGGTTATGTCTGGGGCCGCCCGCTTCCTCTCGATGAGGCATATGAATTGGTAATGAGGACGTAAGGTCCCCTTTAAGGTTTTATTCTAAAGAGCTCCCGTCCTTGTTTTCGGGGGCTTTTTAAGTTACATTAAAATGAGCATAAAGGAAGAAAGGGATACTTACTATGGAATTTAAGACTATCACAGACAAGACATTAAGACAGACCATTACAAGGACTGTGCTCGAGGCGCTGCCCGAGTGGTTCGAGGTTGAAGAGAGCAGGGAGCAGTATATCAAGGACAGCATTGACCGCATCATGGTAGCTGCCTTTGACGGCGACAGGCCGATCGGTTTTCTGAGCCTCAAGGAGACGGGCAGATCGACTGTAGAGCTCGCCGTAATGGGTGTCATGAAGGAATACCACAGGGGCGGCATCGGCAGGAAACTTTTCGAGCAGGCAAGAGACATCGCGCGCGAAAAGGGCTACGAGTTCATGCAGGTAAAGACCGTCAAGATGGGTGTCTACGAAGACTACGACAGGACCAACAAGTTTTATCTGGGCGTGGGATTTAAGGAGTTTGAAGTGCTCCCGCTCCTCTGGGATGAAGCAAATCCGTGCCAGATCTACGTGATGAGCCTATGAGTATCATCAAGCGCGAAGTAACGAGCCCCGAGCTCACCCGTAAGAGTGCGAAGATCGCCGCGATGCTGTCAAAACCCGTCAAGGGCAAGTTCGGCTCGAAGCTGTCGATCATCGTCTTAAGATATGCGATAGGAAAGCTCTACCGCTCAATCCCGAAGGCGGACGGCGTTAAGTTTTCCAAAGTGATGCTCGCGGGGACCAAGGCGATCCTTGCTGAATCAAACGGGGGCAGCACGAGCCGCGACATCATCGTGTATATCCACGGAGGTGCATTTATATCAGGGAGCGCCGCAGCGACCAAAGGCTATGCGTCAGCACTCGCCCGAAGATCCGGCTGCAGGACTTATTCGATCGAATATACGCTGTCGCCTGAAGTTCTATTTCCGGTTGCGTTTGACGAGTGCCTGAATGCGATAGATGCTTTGGCCGGCGATAATCCCGATTCGAATATCACGCTCATAGGAGACAGTGCAGGCGGAAATTTCAGTCTCGCGTTGGCGATGAAGCGTAAGGACAAGATCTCATGCGTGATACTTCACAGCCCGGTAATCGACTTTTCGGATACGATCGACAGGCTAAAGTATGCGCCTGACAGCCCTGTGGCTAAGAATGGACTTAGGAACTTTTTTGCCAAGCTCTATATCGGCGGTCATGATGCGGCAGATCCGCGCATCTCACCTTTTTGGGGAGACTATGAAGACCTGCCGCCGGTATTTATTACGTGCGACAAGGACGAGGTGCTCTATGCCGATGCCCTCTATGTCTATGAGAAGTGCGAAGAGTACGGCATCAAGGCTGAGATGGTAGTGATGGACGGTGCTTTCCACGCATTCGCGACCGTGGGTGAAGCGACGCCCGAGACGGCGAAGCTTCTTGACGATTACATCGCCTTTATGAAAGATGTCAACATATCGCATAAAATAAAGCAATAACGTGATATAAAGAACCTCCGTCCGAATGTTAAGATTAATTATCAAAGGAAATGGAGGAAATATCATGGAATTCAAAGATCAGAACAGCACGTATAAGCTCCATAACGGCGTTGAGATCCCCTGCATCGGATTCGGAATGTGGCAGACACCGAGTGATGAAGTCGGTGTCGATTCCGTAAAGAGCGCCATAAGAGCAGGCTATACTCATATCGATACGGCTCAGGCCTACAGGAACGAAGGCTGTGTAGGCAAAGCGATCCGCGAACTGGGCGTCAACAGAAGCGAGCTCTTCATTACGACAAAACTCTGGAACGACTGTCACAGCTATAATCTGGCCATGAGTTCCTTCGAAGAATCCTTAAGGCTTCTCGGAACTGATTATGTCGATCTTTTCCTGATCCACTGGCCGAACCCGCTCCTCTTCAGAGAGCGCTGGCAGGAAGCAAACGCCGAGACCTGGAAAGCCATGGAAGAACTTTACAAGGACGGCAAGGTCCGCGCTATCGGTATCAG
>CADCPU010000429.1 GCA_902803365.1 Oscillospiraceae bacterium | reverse complement strand
CGTCTGGAGAAATTGATCGATATTACCGGTACTTCTATGTCGGCCGCAATCCACTTCGCGATATCGGCACAGACCTGCCTCAGCATATCAAAGTCCAGCCTCATGACAGTATCGTTCATCTCCATGATCGGAATATATCTGCACGGCCGTATGTACTCACCCTTTCTGTACCAACGTGACAGCGCCTCTGCCCCGCAAAGGATCCCCGTCATGCTGTCTACCTTCGGCTGATAGAACGCCTTAAAGTCGCCGTTATCCAAACTTATCTTGATGTCGCTCTCGAGTTTCTTCCTCTCCTCGAGCGAATCGATAAGGTCCTGCGTCATCCTTACGACATCGTTATCTTCCTTGGATTTGGCCATATTGAGCGCTGCGCCCGCATAGACCATGATGTCCTCACCGTCCAGATCATCCCTGTCGATCTCATATACGCCCGCACGCGCTGCGATGTGCACCTTGCGCTCCATTCCCGTCATCTTGTCCGCAAACGGGACTTCGATACCGTTAAGGATCTCGAGGAAGTCGTTCAGGTGATCATTTTTAACGATCGCAAAGAACTGATTACCGAACTGCCTTCCCAGGAGCTCGTCCGCTCCGATCTTGCTCGAGAGGATATTTCCATAGTTCACAAGAACGATATTGCCGTTTTCGACGCCGTACCTGCGGTTAACATCCGAGAACTTCCTCAGATCGAAGAACACCGCAGCATATTCCTTGATCTGCTCCGTGCCCCTCTTCTCATTGAGCCACTCGATACATCCGTGCTCGTTCGCGAGGCCCGTCCTGACCTCTGTCTTTGAAGCCCTGATGATCTCTCTGTCCTTGTTGATGGCGTTTTCGAAAAACATCAGAAGGACCGCAAGTCCCACGCAGATATTCATAAACGAATTGCCGAAGAACAGCAGCTGCAGGAACTCGCCCGCGATCGGCATTATCAGATACGACGTAAGTACCAGGAACTGGCTCTTGCTGATCCTGTTCCTGTGTTGCGCCAGGATCGAGAATACCAGGATCGCTCCGGCTGTAGGCACCGCGGCCGCAAGCCAGAACAAAGAGCCCCTGTGGTAGATATTGTTCTCGTCAAAGTAATAGTAGATACCTGTAAACTGCGACACGGTAACGAGTATGAGCCCGATAACGACCAGCACGCAGTTTGCGATGAGCCTCTTCCTGCACGGCATGTCTTTTTTGAGATCAAAGCGCCCGAAAAGCCTCACCGCCACGTACATCGAATAGAATAGCAAGAGCAGCACTATCGTGTAATAGACGATCGCATTGACAAGATACATAACAACGACATCGCTGTCCACCCGGCTCCCTCGGTATACATAGAACAGGTACTCGCATATGAGCATTACGCCGCACGTGGCATTGAGCGTGAGAACGATCGATTTACGGATACGGAGCGAATCATTGCTGACAATATAGACCAGAGACGATAAGAAACAGAATATCGCCTCGAACAGCAGAAAAGATACTTGTATGCTAAACCGATCTATCATGCTTCGCTCCTAAATCAAATTTACCCATATATTATGATAACTCTCAAATATAAAAATATTAAGACATCTGTGATAAAAATATTATATATTCACACCCTATTGAGCCGAGTTTACAATTTGTTGATTTACTTTGGCGCATTCTGTATTATGGAATTACTTATTTGATCTATAAGAGAGGTTATGTATTATGAAAAATCTTATAAAGAAGTGCTCTGCACTCCTGCTCATCATCATGAGCGTTCTCTGCCTGTCCGGCTGTATCCGCTACAGAGCAGACATGGAAGTCAAGAAGAACGGCAAGGTCGACTTCGAATTCGTATACGCTATATACAGTAGCGGCAGCGATGATGACGACAAGATCGACGATGACGACATCGAAGACCTCGAGGACGAAGGCTGGGAGATCGACGACTACAAGAAAGACAGTTACGAAGGCTACACATTCTCCATCTCCGACGTTAAGCTCGAAGATCTCGAAGAAAAGCTCGACAACGACGTTTTCGAGGACATGGGCTTCAAGGACTTTTCCCTCACCAAGAAGGGCAGCACATACACACTCGACTGGGATGTTGACGTAGGATCAGGTCTCTCCGAAAATGATATCGACAACGATAAACTCAAGGATTACAACGGCTACCTTGAGTTCAACCTCACACTCCCTAAGAAGGCTATCGATCACAATGCAACCGACGAGTCCAAGGACGGCACAGAGCTCTCTTGGGACCTCACCGAAGAAGATGAGATCTACTGCGAGTTCAAGGTATCCAACCTTACTTCTGTCTTCATCTTCATCGGTATCTTCTTCTTGATCCTCATCGCAGCAGTAATCGTAGTATTCTGCGTTATCCTGCCAAAGAAGAAGAACGGCAACGCACCTGAGGTTTCTGCTCCTGTTACACCTTCCGTAACACCTTCCTCAGAGCCTGTTACACCTTCCTATACTTCTGACTCAAGCGACGAGAACAAGGAAGTCTGATAACCATTTAGGTTGAATCTTACAAGGATGCCTCCGCACCAAGTGCCGGGCATCCTTTTTATATGCTTACTCCCTGTCAACAGTGATAGTGACAACATAATCGCGGCCGGCAGCAGAGATGCGCTCGCAAAGGAGCGAACGGAGCTCATCGTCGGTCTTGGCGACATCATAAGGGACCAGGATCTCAAATATCAGGTGGGAATGCTCGGTCTCGCGGCGAATGAGCCTGAAATCGTGGATGCTGATATCGGGCGAGATCGTCTTGAGGTACGAGGTCAGCTCCTCGCGAAGGCTCATAACTTCGTCGTCGTTAATGGCGACGGGGTCAACGTGGATCGTGACTTCGGATGCGAGCTCTTTGGCAACGATATCGCGCTCGATCGCGTCGACCAGGTCATGGACAGCGACGAGCGTGAGGTCGCAAGGGACTTCAACGTGAAAAGAGACGATCTCGATAGAATGGCCGTATTCGTGGACGTGGATGTCATGAACGCCCAGGATCTCGGAGTGCGAGAGGGCTTCGGCTTCGATCGCGTGGATCTTCTCCTTGTCAGGCGCGGTGCCCAGGAGCGGCTCGATCGTTTCCTTGGCTGATCTGAAACCCGAGAACATGACGAGCACGGAGACTACGGCGCCTGCGTATCCGTCTATGTTCTTTCCGAAAATTAGCATGACAGCGACCGAGAGGAGCGCGACGCCTGTGGTGATGCAGTCGGCGCGAGAATCGGCAGCCGTGGCGCGCATGGCCTCGGATGAGATGCGGGTCGCGATCTTGTTGTAGAAGGATGACATCCAGAATTTGAGCAAAATGGATACGGCGAGGATCACCATGGTGGTGATGCTGACATCGAGATCCTTTGGTGTGATGATGTTGGATACTGACTCCTTAAAGAGGTCGATGGCGACTGCGAT
>CADCPU010000428.1 GCA_902803365.1 Oscillospiraceae bacterium | reverse complement strand
GGGCTCTTGCGATGACGACAGACAGCGTTATCCACGTGGATGACCTTCCGATCAGGCTCGAATATGAGACCAACTATCCGAAGGAACTCGAGAAGAGACTTTTCGATGAAGTCAGCCAGGGTGATGATACCAAGGTGGCCGTATCCTCCGGTGAGTATTTTGACTGGATGGTCCATAATCCTTCAACGGGCATCATGGACTTAAGGCTCAAGATCCTGGAATTTGTCCTCTGGGCTGAGAAGATCGCATATTCTACGGGCGGAATGAAGTATGTCTTCGATTCAAGAGCTGATTACCTTCCGCAGATAATGGCGACTGAAGATCCGGCCGAGCTTAAGAAGTGGTTCCTTGGCAAGATGACGACTGCTGCAAGGAACGTAACGGAGAAGAAGGCCGAGAAATCTGGCAAGACGGTCAGCGCTGCGAAGGATTTCATAAGACAGAACTACAACCGAGAGATCACGCTCGATGACGTATCGCGCGAAGTCAATATCACGCCGTATTATTTCAGTAAGCTCTTTAAGGAAGAAACAGGCGAGGGCTTTATCGAATACCTGACGAACATAAGGATCGACAAGGCAAAAGAGCTCCTGAACAATACGAACTATACGATGAAGGAGATCTGCCAGATGGTCGGATATACTGATCCGAACTATTTCAGCAGAACATTTAAGAAGAACGTGGGCGTTACACCGACCGAGTACAAGGAGGGCGGACAATGAGAAAGTTAAAGTTCATACTTACACCGGTCCTTCTCATCATCGGCCTGCTCTTCAGTTCGTGTAAGAATATCGATGACGCTCAGATCTTCGCGAAGTCCGAGCCGAAGGCGGGAACCCTCAAGATAGGAATGAGCCTGGACTCATTCATCATCGAGCGTTGGACGAGAGACAGAGACATATTCGTATCGGTCGCCAATGATAACGGTGCCGATGTAAATGTCCAAAATGCCAACGGCGATCTTGATGCTCAGAAAAAGCAGATCAGATATCTCATCGATCAGAAGATGGACGTCATCGTTATCGTTCCGATCGACGGCTACAATCTCTCGGAGGAAGTAAAGCTTGCCAAGGATAACGGCATCAAGGTCATTGCATATGACAGACTTATCTGTAATGCGGATGTCGACCTTTATATATCTTTTGATAACGAGAGAGTCGGAAGCCTGATGGGAAGTGCGATAGCAGAAAAACTTGACGGCGGATCAGTCCTGATGCTCCAGGGATCCGATTCGGACAATAACGTTCCTCTTGTAGAGAAAGGCTTCAGAAATGAGATGGAGAAAGCCGGCATCAATATCATCGATACGATGCATGCTGCAGGCTGGAAGGCTGAGCTTGCTGAGGAATACGTAAGAGAGAATCCCGAGAAGGTCATGATGGCAGATGCGATCATGTGCGGTAACGACAATCTCGCGAGCCAGGTAGTTCCGGTCCTTGCCGAGATGAAGCTTGCCGGCAAGACTCTCGTAGTCGGTCAGGACGCGGATGTCGAAGCCTGTCAGAGGATAGTCGAGGGAACACAGCTCATGACTGTATATAAGCCGGTTGAGAATCTGGCACGCCGTGCGGCAGAGTGTGCAATAGTCCTGGCATCAGGCGGTGACATAAAGCAAGAGCCTGATTATACGACCATGAACGACGGTAAATACGATGTTCCTTATATAGCACTCGAACCGCTCGCCGTTAATAAAGATAATATAGATGACCTTATTATAGCCGGCGGATTCCATTCCAAAGAGGACGTATACCTTAATGTGCCTGTTTCGTAAATAGGATATTTTTGCGGCAGAACTGAGGCAGCTAACAAAAATGTGCTATGCATTTTTCGATACGAATTCGAAAAAGAGATAAAAATGTGAAGTTAAAGATAATTTTTTACTATAACTGTTATGGTAGTCTCCTTGTGTAAACCAAATTACTCAAGGAGGCTTTTAACATGAAGAAAAAAATACTTTGTTTGGTTTTGACAGGTATCATGGCTTTGGGCGCCTTCGCCGGATGTAGCAAGGGCGGTTCATCCGACAAGAAGATCGGCGTATCAATGCCTACCAAAGACCTTCAGAGATGGAACCAGGACGGTGCCAACATGGAAGAGCAGCTCAAGGCTGCAGGCTACGACGTAGATCTCCAGTATGCATCTAACGAAGTTGCTACTCAGGTTTCTCAGATCGAGAACATGATCAACGGCGGATGTAAGGTACTTGTTATCGCTGCTATCGACGGTGATTCCCTCGGTACAGTTCTCGCAAAGGCTAAGGAGAACAAAATTCCGGTTATTGCTTATGACCGTTTGATCATGAACTCTGACGCAGTATCTTATTATGCAACATTTGATAACTACATGGTAGGTACAAAGCAGGGTCAGTACATCATCGATCAGCTCGATCTTGATAATGCTGACGGTCCGTTCAACATCGAGATCACAGCAGGTGATCCTGGTGACAACAACGCTAAGTATTTCTATGATGGCGCTATGGATCTCCTTAAGCCATACATCGATTCAGGTAAGCTCGTTGTTAAGTCCGGTCAGGTTGATTTCGAGAACGTTGCTACAGCTTCCTGGTCAACAGAGAATGCTCAGAACAGAATGGACTCCATCATCTCTGCTAACTATGCTGACGGCACACAGCTCGACGTATGCCTCTGCTCCAACGACTCTACAGCTTACGGTGTTACAAACTCTCTCGTAGCTAACTATGAGAAGAATCATCCGGGTCAGTGGCCTATCATCACAGGTCAGGACTGTGATAAGCTCAACGTTATCAACATGATCAATGACAAGCAGTCAATGTCTATCTTTAAGGATACACGTACACTTGCTACAAAGGTTGTAGGCATGGTTGACGCTATCATGAAGGGTACAACACCTGAGACAAACGACACATCAACATATGACAATGGTGTTAAGGTAGTTCCTTCTTACCTCTGCGAGCCTGTATTCGCTGATAAGAACAACTACAAGGAGCTCTTGATCGATTCCGGTTACTACACGGAAGCTGATCTTCAGCAGTAATTAAATTCGTTAGATCTCCCAAGATCAAATAATACTGTTTCCGGATATGCAGGCGGGCACCCCCCGCCTGCTATCTTGAAAACAAACAACAGAACAGGAGGGATACCATTGGCTGATTATATATTGGAAATGAGAAACATCACTAAAACATTTCCAGGCGTTAAAGCACTTGATAATGTCAATCTCCAGGTAGAACGCGGAGAGATCCACGCTCTGGTTGGTGAGAACGGTGCCGGCAAGTCGACTCTTATGAATGTCTTGAGCGGTATTTACCCGTTTGGCTCGTACGAAGGCGATATTGTCTATAACGGTGAAGTTTGCAGCTTTAATGGAATCAAGGACAGCGAAGCAAAAGGAATAGTTATTATCCACCAGGAACTTGCGCTGATTCCTTACATGTCGATCGGAGAGAATATGTTTCTCGGTAACGAGCGTGGCTCTTCAATGAGGATCGACTGGAACGAGACGCACAAGAGAGCGTCCGATCTTTTGAAAGTAGTAGGACTTAATGAGTCCTCGAGAACACTGATCAAAGATATCGGTGTCGGAAAACAACAGATGGTAGAAATTGCCAAAGCATTGGCGAAGAATGCAAAACTCTTGATTTTGGATGAGCCTACATCTTCTCTTAACGAAGAAGATTCAAAAGCTCTCCTGGATCTTCTCTTGAAGTTTAAGGAAGACGGAATGACTTCGATCATCATCTCCCACAAACTCAACGAAGTTTCCTATGTAGCAGACAAGATCACCGTCATCAGAGACGGTTCAACTATAGAAACGTTAGATAAGAAAGTAGATGATTTCTCAGAGGCGAGGATCATCAAGGGAATGGTAGGTCGTGAACTTACAGACCGTTTCCCTAAGCGTGAGAGCAATATCGGCGAAGTTATGCTCGAAGTTAACAACTGGAATGTTTATCATCCGTTGTACATGGAGCGTAAGGTCGTTGACAATGTATCGATCAATGTCAGACGGGGTGAGGTTCTCGGTATCTCCGGCCTTATGGGAGCCGGACGTACCGAGCTCGCAATGAGCGTCTTTGGTAAGAGCTACGGAGAGAATATCTCAGGTCAGCTCATAATGAACGGAAGAGAGATCCATCTCAATACCGTTGAGGAAGCTATCAAGCACAAGATCGCATATGTTACCGAGGACCGTAAAGGCAACGGTCTCATCCTGAGTAATCCTATCAAGATCAACACAACGCTTGCTAACCTTGATGCGGTAAGCACGCACGGTGTAATCGATAAGGATAAGGAATACCAGGTAGCGGTAGAGTACAAAGAGAAACTCAGGACAAAGTGTCCGTCCGTTAACCAGAACGTAGGCAACCTGAGTGGTGGTAACCAGCAGAAGGTCCTTCTCGCAAAATGGATGTTTGCCGAGCCTGATATCCTCATCTTGGATGAGCCTACAAGAGGTATCGACGTAGGTGCCAAGTATGAGATCTACTGCATCATCAACCAGCTTGTTTCAGAAGGCAAGTCGGTAATCATGATCTCGTCAGAGATGCCGGAGATTCTCGGTATGTGTGACAGGATCTATGTAATGAATGAAGGTAAGATCGTCGGAGAACTGGACGGTAAGGAAGCATCACAAGAACAGATCATGTCGTGTATCTTAAGTTCCGACGGTAAAGGAGAATAAGTTATGACTAAGGACAGAATTTCAGAATTTGTAAAAAAGTATACGATGATAATCGTACTTTTGCTCGTATTGGCATTCTTCGCATGGCAGACAGGCGGCAACATCTTGCTCCCTATGAACATCACGAGCCTTATCTCACAGAATGCTTACGTATTCATCTTGACGGCAGGTATGCTCCTCTGCATCCTGACCGGCGGTAACATCGATCTTTCCGTCGGTTCAGTCGTTTGTTTCGCAGGTGCCGTAGGTGCCATGCTCATGGTCAACTACAAGGTACCGATGCCTGTCGCAGCTATCGTAATGCTCGTTGTCGGTATCGCTATCGGTGCATTCCAGGGCTTCTGGATCGCCTATGTACGAATCCCACCATTTATCGTAACTCTCGCAGGAATGCTCGCATTCAGAGGTTTGAGTAACGTTATCCTCAATGGTACAAGTATCTCCGTTACAAACTGCACTTCTTTCATGAAGGTGTTCGGCGGCGGATCCGAGTGTTATATTCCTGACTTCTTCGGTATGGAAGGTTTCAACCTCACATGTTTCATTGCCGGTTGCATTGCAACTCTCATCTTCGTAGTTCTTCAGATCAAGAACAGAGTCGCAAGAAAGATGAAGGGATATCAGGACGAGGGTATCGCTCCTTTCGTTATCAGAACTATCGCTATCGTAGCAGCTATGATGTGGGTTACACTCAAGCTTTCACAGGACAGAGGTATCCCTAACGTATTGATCTGGGTTCTCATCGTAGTACTCGTTTACGGTTACATCACAAGCAATACGGTTACAGGCCGTTCCTTCTACGCAGTAGGTGGTAACGAGAAGGCAACAAAGCTTTCCGGTATCAACACAAATAAGGTATACTTCCTTGCTTACATGAACATGGGTTTCCTTTCTGCACTCGCAGCAATGGTTACAATGGCAAGACTTACATCCGCTCAGCCTACAGCAGGTAACAGCTATGAGATGGATGCTATCGGCGCTTGCTTCATCGGCGGTGCTTCTGCTTACGGCGGAATCGGTACTATCCCTGGCGTTATCATTGGTGCTATCCTCATGGGTGTCATCAACATGGGTATGTTCCTCATGGGCGTTGACCAGAACATGTGTAAGGTCGTTAAGGGCGGCGTTCTTCTCGCAGCCGTTATCTTCGACGTAGTATCCAAGAGAAGAGGTAAGCTCATCGCTAAGAACTGATCTTAGAGCTTGCGTAATTAAAGGAAATAATAAACGTTATTGTTATATTTGTTTACCTGTTAGGGGGCCGTCTCATTCGTGAGGCGGCCTTCTAACATTTTTGTGTTTTCGCGAAAAAGGGCAAAAAAAGAGGACTTACGTCCTCTTGAGTTCAGGATTGGCTGCGTAATAGAGCGCCTTGTCTTCATACATTCGCGCATCTGCTGTCTTAAGCGCTGACAGTATCTCGCTCGATTCTGAAGCGAAATAATAACCGATCGCGAAGTGTACATTCGGGAAAGCGTCGGAATTGGATTTGACCTTGGCGCAGAAATCGTTCAGATCTGCAATCGATGTATCGGTAACGATGATCATGAATTCGTCTCCGCCCGCACGATAGAGGTCATAGCCTTCGAATACTTTCTGAAGGATCGTTGTCGCATCTTTAATCAGGCGGTCGCCTGCGATATGACCGTCGCGGTCGTTTATCCTCTTAAGTCCGTTAAGGTCTGCAAAGACTATACCGAAGTTGTAGAGCTTTTCCTTGCCTGACTTGAGGCGCTCGATGCGGTTGTTCATCTCGTTACGATTGAGGATGCCCGTGAGCTTATCGATCGAACTCGTGATGCGGAGCTTTTCGAGGAGCTTGTGGTTGGCGATCTCGGAACCTATGAAGTATGTGGTAAGTTCAAGGGTTTCCTTGATGGTTGAAGCTTTCTCGGTGTTG
>CADCPU010000427.1 GCA_902803365.1 Oscillospiraceae bacterium | reverse complement strand
TCCCGTACTTCTCATGCAGGCTCGTTGAAAGTATGGTAGATAAGATCTTCAAGTATGCTTCTCGTCAAGAGGCAGCAAGAAATGTAAGATCTGCCGAGTCTGAAGATGTCATCGAAGAAGATGTCGAAAATGAAGAAATCGTAGAAAATGAAGAAATTTGATCAAATAGAGCGGACATTCGGTTAATTTTCGGGCACCCGCTCAAAAAATCGGAGGAAAACCGGATTGAATAATTATCTCAATGTAATACAATTAATTTGCGGTGTGCTTGCAGCAGTATTTATTTTCTTGGGACTATTTACATCGCTTCGCAAGCTCAATAAGGAAGATTCAAGTCAACTGATACCTAAGGAGAACATCATCCGTTCTACTATATTCATCGCGATCGGTCTCCTTCTTTATTCCGCTATGAAAACTTGCACGGCTTATGCGTCAGCACCTGAGGAAGACCTCTTTATGATGTTTACCTCTTCACTGGTCGATGTCGTTAAGTTCTTCGGTTTCTTACTAATCTTGCCGTTCCTCTTCAATTATCTGAAGAAAAAACCGGTCAGGAATGTGCCTGATTCAACGGATGAAGAAGATACCGAGGGCATATCCGACGAAGATTGAGCGCAAAATTTGTGCAGTTTAACTTTTTCTTCAATTGACACCCCTCTAGTAGTCTAGTATACTAGTTGTGGTAGCAATTGATATGCTATCCGTACAAAAAACGGAAATATATAACAGGTGGTCATTTACAATGAAGATGATTATGAGATGGTTTCCGAACGGAGACGACACCGTTACATTGGAACAGATCAGACAAGTACCTGGCGTATCAGGAGTTGCCTGCATGTTGTCCGATATACCTGCCGGTGAGATCTGGCATCCGGAAGCGATCAAGAGCGTTAAGGATGAAGTTAATGCTGCCGGCCTTGAGATGGAGGTTATCGAGAGCGTTAACATTCACGAAGACATTAAGAAAGGCCTTCCTTCCAGAGATAAGCTTATCGAGAACTACATCATCACGATGAAGAATCTCCACGAACAGGGTGTTAAGTGTATCTGCTACAACTTTATGCCTGTTCTCGACTGGTACAGAAGTAACCTCTATTATCCGCTTCCTGACGGAAGTAACTGTATGGCTTATGAGCACGATTATGCATCTACGCTCACGTCAGATATGATGACGAAGTCCATGATCGAAGGATCGAACAATCTCTCTCTTCCGGGTTGGGAGCCTGAGAGATTCCCTGCTATCGCAGCAGATATCGAGTTCTATCAGAATGTCTCGCAAGACGAATATTTCAAGAATATCAAGTATTTCCTTGATGCGATAATGCCTTATGCTGAGGAGTATGACATCGATTTCGGTGTCCATCCGGATGATCCGCCGTGGCCTATGTTCAACCTCCCTAAGGTTGTCAACAATGCCGATGCGATCAGAAGGTACCTTGATCTTAACCCAAGTAAGAGAAACGGTCTTACCCTCTGCACCGGAAGCCTTGGAGCTAATCCTGCCAACGATGTTCCGGCTATGGCCAAGGAGTTCGCTTCACTCGGAAGAGTACCATTCGTACACTTAAGAAATGTTAAGCATACGTCTCCTAAGGATTTCCACGAGTCTGCTCACCTTTCTGAGTGCGGAGACCTTGATATGTTTGCGATCGTCAAGAATCTGATCGATTCGGGTTTTGACGGTTATATCAGACCGGATCACGGAAGAATGATCTGGGGTGAGACGGGACGTCCGGGCTATGGTCTCTATGACAGAGCCCTCGGGTCAAATTATATATTAGGTTTATGGGAAGCAATAAAGAAACTGAATGCATAGTATAGGCCCCTCATAATAATGATGCTTTAGGTTTTTTTCCCTAATAAACTTCTTACACGATAAAACCGATGCCAGCCCCCATTTGCATCGGTTTTATTCTATAAGAAAATAAGAATATCAATGTAAAGGAGTAAACATATGAAACTCGATCTTAATTCAATCCTTTCCAAAGACCAATACGAGAGCAAGGGGATCATCCTTCCCCGCTTTGATATCGAGAAGATGAAGGAAGCATCCGCTTCTGCTCCGACCTGGGTACACTTTGGCGCAGGCAACATCTTCAGAGGCTTTATCGCGAGGATCGCACAGGATCTCCTTAATCAGGGACTTCTTGATACAGGCATCGCAGCTGTCGACACTTTCGACTTTGAGATAATCGACAAGATCTACAAGCCTTACGACAACCTCACTCTCATGGCAGATCTTAAGCCTTCGGGCGACGTATCATATGAGGTCATCGCATCCGTATCCGAAGCATTGAGGGCAAGCTTTCAGTATGAAGAAGACATTGAGCGTCTTATGACGATCGCCAAGTCCCCTTCCCTCCAGCTCCTGAGCTTCACGATAACTGAGAAGGGTTATGCATTAAGGAATATGGACGGCGAGCTCCTGCCTGTTGTCGTAAGCGATATCGAAAACGGTCCTGCAGACTGCAAGCACGCAATGAGCATCGTATGCGCACTCCTTTATGAGCGTTTCATTGAAGGCAATCTTCCTCTTGCAGTAGTCAGTATGGACAACTGCAGCCACAACGGCGACAAGCTCAAGTCATCCGTTCTTGAGATCGCCAATGCATGGCGTATAAAGGGCTTTGTAGGAAGTGAATTTATCGATTACTTAAATGATGAATCAAGGATCACATTCCCATGGTCCATGATCGACAAGATCACTCCTCGTCCTGATGCTTCAGTCGAGCAGATGATCTCCAAGGATCTGGGTATCGAAGATATGGCTCCTATCACGACTTCAAGAGGCACGTTCATCGCACCGTTCGTTAATGCCGAAGTACCTCAGTACCTCGTTATCGAGGATAAGTTCCCGAACGGCAGACCTCAGTTCGAGAAGGCAGGCGTTTACCTGACAGACAGAGATACGGTAAACAAGTCCGAGCGCATGAAGGTCACGACATGCCTTAATCCGCTCCATACTTCCCTCGCTATCTTCGGATGTCTCCTCGGCTATACGAGGATCTCCGATGAGATGAAGGATGATACCCTCGTTACACTCATCAAGAAGATGGGATACGACGAAGGACTCAAGGTCGTTACCGATCCGAAGATCTTAAGCCCTGAGGCTTTCATTAAGGAAGTTATTGAAGAAAGACTTCCTAACCCTTATATCCCGGATGCTCCTCAGAGGATCGCAACAGATACGAGCCTTAAGGTACCGATCAGGTTCGGCGAGACTATCAAGTCCTATATCGCATCTGAAGAACTCGATGTTACTTCCCTCACATTTATCCCGCTTACGATCGCAGGATGGTTCAGATATCTTCTCGCAATAAACGACGAAGGCGAGGCTATGGAACTCAGTTCCGATCCGCTCCTTTCTGAACTTCAGAAAGAGCTCAAGGACGTTAAGTTCGGCCAACCGGAGACTGCTTTCGGCAACCTTGACGGACTTCTCAGGAACAAGTCGCTTTTTGCTGCCGACCTCGTTGAATGCGGTCTTAAGCCAAAGATCGAGAATATGTTGTCAGAAATGCTAAAAAGTAAGGGGGCCGTTAGGGAAACCCTCACAAAATACACCGCCGTATAAGCCTTCTTTCTTGACACATTGAACAAGTTATAGCATTATAGTTGTGTTGTTTTGGAACAACGGAAACACACAGTATTATTTGCCTAGAGGTACAGAATGATCATAACACCAAAATCTTCCAACGAGCATAACAGAGATTATGCTCTTAGGATCGTACGTGATAATATCATCAACATGGAGATCAAACCGGGAAGTCTTATCGGAGAACAGGAAATAGCAAATCTGCTTAATCTCTCCCGAACACCGATACACGAGGCTTTCCTCGAACTTTCAAAATCTAAGATCATTGAGATCCTCCCACAAAAGGGGTGCTTTGTTTCTTATATCGAACCGGAGCTCATCGACGAAGCGAGATTCCTTCGTAAGTGCGTTGAAGGTGCTATCGTAGAAGAAACATGCGATAAGGCAACGGAAGCTGATCTTGCGGAACTCGACGAGGTAATAAGACTTCAGGAATTCTACACAAACAATTCCGACAAGTTCCTTGAACTCGACAATCAGTTCCATAAGGTGATGTACCGCATCTGTAACAAGCTTCAGTGCTATTACATGGTAAGCCTTATCAATATGCATTTTGACCGCGTCAGAAGTTTAAGCCTTCACGCAGTTAAGGATCACAAGATCATTCAGGATCATAAGGCAATAGCCGAGGCCATCAGGAACAGAGATAAGGCAGCGGCACGTGCGGCATTTGAGAAACATATGAGCCGATTTGATCTTGATTGGAGCAGTATTGCAGAGCAATACAGTGAATACATAAGAGAATAATTCGCGCTTAACCATAAAGGCCTGTTCGGAATCTTCCGGGCAGGCCTTTTCTCTTTTCATTATCAGAACAGCACGTTCTTAAAGCACACTCGCGGCTCGTTCTTGTCGAAGTCCCAACTGTGGAATGCCCCGCCGTGACAGAACTCCTTCTCAGAGCATTGGGAACAATCGTGATTAAGATCACTCAGATCTCTCCTGAATGGTTTAAACTTATTAAACCAGACATCTTTGAAATCATCCTTCAGGATGTTTCCCTGGATAAGCTCGGGACGGCGCCCGATATCAAGACACGCGAGGATATCTCCGTTGGCAGCGATACTTGCCGTATATAGCCCTGCTGTGCAGAAGAAATACCAATCGCGCACTTCTCTCTCGTATTCCATACCGAGGTAGTGAGAGCAGCCGTAGCAAACCGGCTCACCTGCTATCCTCTTATTCCTTATGAATTCAAAGAGATATTTCTGGTCTTCGTCGCTTAAGATGAGCTCCGGGTGATCGAGTGCTCTGCCCATAGGCTCGATCCCGATAACGCGCCAGGAGTCGATATCCATCTTATCGAATATCTCATAGAGACGGTCGAGTTCCTTGATCGACTTGGCTGTGACTACAGTCGTGACCTGGATATTCTTAAAACCGCCCTCTTCGATCAGGCAGTTGATACCGCGCATCGCACGCTCATAAGCGCCAGGAACGCGCCTGAACTCATCATGAGTATCAGGAAGTCCGTCAATACTTATGGAGATGGTACTCATGCCTGCTTCCTTAAGCTTATGTGCGACCTCTGCATCTATAAGAGTACCGTTACTCGTCATGCCCCATCGGAATCCAAGATCCTTCGCATATGTCATGATCTCGAAAAACTCTTTGCGCAGGAGCGGCTCGCCACCCGTGATACAGAGCATCTTATCGCCTGTTCCGAAGTCAGCCTTAAGTTTATCGAGGAAAGCCTTATATGTCTCGACCGAAAGTTCTTCAGACTTTACATCACCGCAGCGGCTGCCGCAGTGAAGACAATTTTCATTACACTTGAGAGTAAGTTCCAAAAACAGAAAGCGCAATCTGGGATTGGCTTTGATCTGCTCACGGTATTCGCGGAGCTTCTCGAGATGTTCTTTTTTTACATTTACATCTAACATCGATAGCCCGCCTTACTCACCGTCAGCATCAGGTGCGGGACCATAGACATCATAGACCTCGGATTCTGAAGGATCGAAGTCTTCAGGCGGTCCGTAGACGACCTGAACATCATCAACGTCACGTGAAGAATCCTTCTTTCTCCTTACTTCGATCTCTTTATCCTCTGCAGGCGGAACACAGGCCGAAAGTCCCATGGCAACAGCGAAAGCCGCAGCCATCAACGCCGTTTTCTTGCTCTTTTTCATGTTTCTTTATCCCCCTGATACCACGTATGATATTTTTAAGGATATCACTTTTTCGATGGCCGCACAAACACACGAGAATATCAAATGGGATTTTTATTCAGATATAGTATAATTATTCTATGACAAAGGTTTTGGTAGTTTTACGTTGGGAAATAAGCAAATTATTCGGTAACTGGAGGAAGACCGTTACGGTCTTTTTGCTTCCGGCTATACTTATGATGATCGCTCTTAATCTGTTTCCGGCACTGATGAACTATATGACGACCGGATCATTCTCTCAAAGTCCGATCATAGCGGTCAATGCCCCGGATTCTTTCAAGGAATTCACGGAGGCAAGATCACGGGAACTGCCGTATGATTTCAATTTCAAAGACGGGAAATTATCTGATGACGAAGAGATCGAACTGATCCGCCATGGTCATATGATAATCAACTTCTCGGATGCTTTCGACGAACATATTATCGATTACTACAAGGAGCTCCTTAAGCATCTGGATGATCCCAAGGCAAATATAAAGAGCTACACGACGATCGATCTGGTCTATGATGAGCAGAGTTATACCGGCAAGAGTAAGGCCGCTGCAGTTGAAAAATACATTCTCAAAGAATACAAGGATTACCTTCTCGACACCATGAGCGGAGATTACCGCGTTATCGGTATGGACCGATTTGTTACTAATGATTTTAATCCCATAACACTTATGACGCTCAACAGGAGTAATGCAAATGACGCAGCTTCGAGGCTCGTTCCGGGGATCATGGGCATACTTCTCTATTACTGCGTTTATTCCCTCTCCTGCGATATGTTTGCGACGGAGAAAGACCGCGGTTTCTTCAGAAAACTTCTCATGACTCCTATAAGTCCCCGTATGCTCGTAGCGGGAAAGACGCTCGCGATCACGGTGATATCCTCTGCTGCCGCATATACGATGCTGGTACTCCTCTTCTTCACGAGCTGGCTCAACAGGAGTAATGACGCGATGTCCCTCCTGCCTTTCGGTATGCTCCTCGGAGGCAAGGAGATCCTGTGTTTTATCATCATCATACCGCCTCTCGTATTCTGTATGGTCGGTCTGTGTGTCAGTATCATCTTCTCGCTCGAGAAACTTCCTGACATACTCATGAACCTTCAGATGCCGCTCATATTCTTCCTCATCCTGTTCTTCATGCAGATGATAAGGATAGCACCTCCGTTCAGTATTGAATTCATGATCCCGATCTACGGAGGCTTATGCGGTATAACAGACATATTCGGAGCCAATATAAGAGTATTCCCGATCATATTTTCAATACTGGCGAACATCGGCATCGGATCACTGCTCCTGCACAAAACTTGTAAGAAAATAGAGGCTTGATACTATGATAGAAGTAAGAAACGTTTGTAAAAGATATACTGAAGAGAAGCTCACTGTCGACAACGTAAGTTTCTCGGTTGAAGCGGGTATGGTCTTCGGACTCCTCGGTCCTAACGGAGCGGGTAAGACAACGCTCATGCAGATGATATCGACTCTTCTTAAGCCGACATCGGGAGAGATCATCATCGATGGTCTGAGAGCACCGGGAGATACACTCGAGATACATAAGAAGATCGGCTTTCTCACGACGGAGGTCAAGCTCGATCCTCTCTCGACTCCTAACAGGCTCTATGACTTTTTCGCTGAACTTTACGATATTCCGTCGGGCTCCATCGATGCTCGAAAAGAAGCCGACTTTGAAAGATTCGGCATCACTCCTTTTGCAGACAAGAGGATCGTCGATCTGTCGACCGGTATGAAGCAGAAGGTCAGCATCGCGATAAGTCTTATGCACGAACCGCCGGTGATCATTTTTGATGAGCCGACGAACGGTCTTGATATCCTTACCTCCAAGCAAGTAACAGATTATCTTCTCGAGCTCAAAGCTCAGGGACGTGCTATCATCCTTTCCACGCACATCTTCCAACTTGCAGAGAGTCTCTGTGACGTTATAGGTGTCCTCGTGGACGGTAAGCTCGTTAACGTAGGAACCGCAGAAGAACTCACACAGCTCACGGGATCCAAGGATTTTGAAGAGGCATTTTTCAAGATCTACAGAGAGAACCACAAGGAGTAAGAGAAGGATATGAACTTCAGGTCTTTCAAAGCGATATTCAGGAAAACATTCGGCCGTAACGGAAAAGGAGGTGCCGTTGCATCTTCCACGACCTTTACGACCGGTCTTTGCTTTATCCTCGTCTGTATGGTGTTTATCACAAACATCATATACGGTATCTTCGCGTATAACAGAGGATTTCTCATGCCTAAGACTGTGAGCGTTATGCTCGTCAATGAACCCGAATCGTTTAAGGCCTACATAAGAGATACAAAGCCCAATACGCAATTTGTATCTATAACCCACGATGCATTATATGACTTCGTGACATTCGATGAGGAAATGCACGCCAATGATTGCTTTATGACATTGGCATTCCCCAAGGATTTTGATGCCAAAGTACACGAGAACGAGCAATGCGAGATCCTCACATATATAAGGACCGACGATCATTACTTCGGAGATTATCACGAAGTGTATATGGATCTGGAGATCGAGAATTATCAGAACTACCTCAAGTGGTCTCTCGATATCCCGCTCGACAAGAACACATTCAACGTCAATTATGTTCCGACTACGACGAGGACGATGAGGGGCGCAGAGTATATCTCATACTATGGCGGTACGGTCATGATCCCTCTCGTCGCATTTATCGTCATGCTGTATATCGGTATGAGCAAGGGCACTAATGCGATCGCCGGTCAAAAGGAAAAAGGCACACTTACGGGAATACTCTTAACACCGACGCCGGTCACGGCGATCACGCTGGGCAACCTGTGCGGTGTATGGCTGTCTTCCCTCCTGCCGATCTTATTATCCTCACCGCTGCTGCTTCTTCCGAAAACATACAGGACACCCAAAGGCTTGATCGGATATCTGCTCTTGTCGATCACACTGTCGCTTCTCATCGCATCGATAACACTTCTCGTATCGGTATTGAGTGACAACATCGTATCGGCTCAGACTGCTTTTCTTCCTGTATTTTTCATTTTCCTTGCGATCTGTGTCATGTGCATCCAGAACAGGGATACAGTGTCTTCCCTATATCTGAGGCTTCCCGTATACGGTCAGTTCTACGGTATGGGACTCTGCCTTACGCGCGGAGATATCTCATATGCTGATATCATCATATGTTGTCTGACAACGATCCTCTTCAGCGTTATCTGCATCGTGATCTCCGACAGGCTCCTCAGGACCGAAAGATATACAACAACCGTTGATTCGTTAAGCGACAAGAAGATCGCCAAGCAGACACTTAAGGAGAAAAAACTCGTTAAGAAACTGAACAGGAAACCTAAGGCTGTTATCTTCGAATATACGCCACGCAAATACAAGGGCGCGTATAAGACGCTCGTATCACATATCAGATTCCCTCTGATCGTGCTTTCGTTGACTCAGCTCCTGGCATTCATACCGACATTGATCGATATGAGCAAGAAGCCTGAACTCTACGATATGATCGCAGATCTTAAGAATGTAACTGATATGAGCGGGATCTTCGAAGCCGTTTTCGGTGCCTTCGAACTGTTGATGGCTCAGCCGTTGTTCCTGTTCCTCATGGGCATCTCATACTGGGTCCTTATCGCAGTCTACCTCTTGAAAGTCAAGTTCATCGAGAAGAACCCGCTCTATACTACGGGACTCGGACAGGGCGCATCAAGAGCAGTAAAGAACTACCTCATAGGTATCGCTCTGGGTCTTGTTATGTTCTCGAGCGTCGTTGCCTTCCTTCTTCTTACGGGAACAGCTAAGTTTACGGGATTCGGCCTAGATCCTTCCAAGTCCTATCTCTTCGTATTCTACATACTCATGTGGATCCCGCAGGGCTTCAGTGAAGAGTTGATGTTCAGAGGATATATGATGCCGAGGCTCGCACCGCGATTCGGCAAAGTTTGGGCTGTATTCATCTCTTCCCTGCTCTTTGGCGTATTCCATGCGGCAAACAAGGGATTTACAGTATTGGCACTCATCAATCTCGTATTGATCGCAGCAGCGTATGCGCTTATCTGTCTGTACACGGACAGCATATTCATGACAGGTGCGGCTCATACGGTCTGGAACTTCTCACAGGGTAACCTCTTCGGTCTTGAAGTCAGCGGTAATACGGCAGGCGCTTCACTCATTCAGACGACTTACCTTGACGGCAAGCCTTCCATCCTGACAGGCGGAAACTTCGGTCCCGAGGGCGGCATCGCTACGACATTGGTAAGCGTCGTAACGATCGTGATCGTACTGCTGCTCTTGAAGCGCAAGGCATCAGCCCAGGCTGTCAAGAACTGACTTCAATGCTTCATATGTCCTGTATCTCGGATGATCGGGATCATTTATGCCCTTAGAGGCTATATCTTTCTCGTGATCCTTGATCATGCTCCTTAACAGGTCGCGCCAGATATCCGGATCGGTATCAGGCTCAAGTCCCATATGCACTATCTCAGATGCAAAGCCCAATCGGCCCGTAGTATACTGACTGCCGCCATAGTTGTTGAATGTAGGGTCGCCTTCAAGAAGTCTCGTATGGATCTTGTTCGTCAAAAGCACGATAACAAGGTTATTCTCGGGATCAATGACAGTAAGCGTTCCCGTAAAGCCCTGATGGCCATATACGGCAGTTCCCGCTGTTGCGCCGTAGTAATAATCCCTGACGTGATCGCCTTCTCTCCACCATCCAAGAGCATATCCCGGATCATCCTGACCCTTAGGTGTTGTAAACAGGTCAATGACATTACGCGAGAAATAGCTCTGACCTTCATATCCTCCGGTAAGCATCACGGAAGCAAGTATCGCGAGATCGCTCGCATTCGAAAACAATCCCGCATGACCCGATACACCCGCCATGCAATAGTAAGCGAGCGGATCATGAACCTCACCTTGGATGGTATTACTCCTGATACCCGTATATGTAACGTTGCCGTCACGAGTATTACCCATCAGTTCTGTTGCGGCACAATCATCCGGTGTAAAACCGTTTTCGAGCGGATTATAAGTGATATGTGTAAGCCCCATCGGTTCCCAGAAGACTCTCTTCAGGAAATCGTCGAGCCTCTCGCCCGTGATCTCTTCGATGCAGTAACAGAGGATCATATAGTCAAGGTCGCTGTAGACAGTGCTCGTACCAGGCTCATACATAAGCGGAGTCTTGCAGATAAGATCCAAAGTCTTACTGCGGGTACTGTCATCCCCTGCCGTTCCGGCATATAAGATGTTACCGTTATCGGAATCGAAATTTTGAGATGCGTGATCATATCTGTCGTTAAAGTACTGAGGACCAGCCGGAAAACCTCCCTGGTGACGCAGCAGATCTTCAATGGTAAGATCCGCCTTCCACTTCTTCACCGTATCAAGATCATTATGCTCATATCCGTCATATGCGATGTCGATCGTATCTTCGTAGAAGCGCGAACCGAGTATATCAGAGATCTTCGTATCGACCCTGACCTGACCGTTAGTCACAAGATA